>NZ_JAGGQY010000045.1:0-8997 GCF_018613105.1 Bacillus sp. ISL-77 | reverse complement strand
AAGACGTAAAGAAACGATTGAACGGGTCTTTGCGGATGCTAAGGAAAAGCATGGTATGCGTTGGACAACCTTAAGAGGCTTAAAAAAATTGTCCATGCAAACGATGCTTACTTTTGCTGCCATGAACTTGAAAAAGATGGCCAGTTGGACGTGGAAAGGTCCAGAATTGGCGTAATAATAGTCAAAGGATAGGTCTAAATTTTGCTCTTACGAGCAAAAATCCAATAAAAAGGCATCCGAATGGGCTCATTCGAATGCCTTTTGTCTACAATCTGAAAGGATCTTCCACCGGAAGATCCTTTATATTGCTTCTTCAACGAACGTCAATAAATTAAGCTTTAGTGAGCAAATTATTCCTTATCAATCGGTTGTTGAATGTTATCTTTATATAGATCGAGAAATAGGTTCCCATTAGTACTTTTAACAGCGTAAAATACTTGTTCTACTGATAATCCTCGTTTAGTTAGTTCTTCGTAACACCATTCAGTTAGTTGATTTTGTTTTAAATTTTCAACAATTATTTTACCGTCCATAATTAGTTCGATAGGAAAAGCTGTTTTACTCGATGAAGAGAACCCCAAATCCTTCCTGATTACTGGAAGATATTCAGGTTTTCGTAATACTGAAACCCTTCCATTCAGCTCAAGCACCGCGTACTCGACCTCTTCGATATCAAATATATTTTTTTCCCTTAATTCCTGATTTATAGTATCTGATGTCAGTTTTAATTTTTTTAAATTTTGTTCTAGTATTTTGCCATTTTCAACAATAACCGTTGGTTTTCCAGAAATCCAATTTCTTGCTTTTCGACTTTTTAAAGCGACCAATGTAAGAATATAAAGGATACCACTAAATGTTATTAAAGAAAACACAAGCTTCCAAGATTTCAAACTTATGTTAAAGGCCAAATTTGCTGTAATGGCACCTAAAGTTATTGCAGCAACAAAATCATGATAAGTCATTTGAGCGATGGTTTGTTTTCCAAGCATTCGAGCAATAATCATAATTAAGACGATTGCACAAATAGTCCTAATTAAAATTTCCAAGATATCATTCATTTGGTTTTCCTCTACAAAAATTACTGTTTTTTTATACAACAACAATAGTATTTACATCACTAAGGGTAATTCCATTTAATGTTAAAATATTTTACACTTTTCTTTATAGAGTATCACCCATTTTTTAATGAAAATATACGCTAAAACAATTTTTGTTCGGAGAATTATTTAAAGAACAAAATCATTACACAAATTAACGGGATAAATGAAATGGTGATTAAAATTTAGCTAGCTACCACCAACCGTTAACTTACTCGCTTTTATACTGTATACCCTATTCATTCTTAGTTTACATAAACATAACTATATGAAGGTAGCAAAAAACGCCAAACCTATATGGTTCAAGGGATTGGCGTTTTTTCATTTTTTATCGTTTATGCATAATTTTATACATCGTCGATGAATCAACATTTTCGGCTTCCTCAGAATCCTGTTAACTACATAAAAAAGTGAGGTTTTATGCACCTCTTATTCAATATAATGGCCCTATTGTTGAAGAAGAGCTAAAGACGATTCTTCAACTAAACTTCTTCTTTAGTTGAAGAAGAAAAGGGGATACGTCGCCGTTCCGCCATCTTTTAATTACTTCACTTAAAATCGTCAGGTACCCACGTAGCAATTTGGTCCCCTGGAGTAGCAACTATCAGCCATTCTTCCCCTGTATATCCAGCACCATCTCCAGCTTGCCAACATTCATACAAATTGTGGTGACCGTTTACAAACATCGTTAATCCAGATTGGAAAACGATAAAAAGGTGCGGGACAGAGTTACCTAATTTAATGTCAACAACTTTGTCCCTGCGTAATTTGAAAACTAAATTGTATTCCTCTTCCTCAGTTAATTCCTCCATTTCATCCTCTGAACTAGGATAATTTTTCATTCCATTGGGTAAAACTGTCCATTTTGACTCGATGTTAATCCAAAGGTCATCTGGTTCTTGATTAGTTGTATAATGCATAAATCGAATAAGAATTGCTCCTGCTCCAACACCGAATTTTACTCCATCTAATTGACTACCAATAAATAAATGTTGAAGAGCCCTTTCGGCAAATTGCTTTTCTCCAACGTCCAACATTCTCACCTCTTCCTGAAAACACTTATTTTCCTATAATTCAACACACCTCAACTACTATCCTTCTTGAGCTAACCTGCCCCGTTACTTTAATAAGAAAAAGCCACCAAGTATGGCAGCTCGACCTTAAGCATAAGTCCCTTGTTGAAAAATACAGCACTGAATTAATTATTTTTACAACAGATTTTTACCCTTTTTTTATACTCTAACCAGCGGATAAATTTTAAATTACCGAATAACAGCCCATATAAAAAAGGATAAGAAATAGCAGATAACCATATATTCCAATTCTTATGATAAAAGAAACCCATTTTTAGACATAACCATTCGTAAAGGGTAGAAAGAATAGACCAAAATAATATATACATAACCTTATTAATTAATGGACGATTAAAGGGATACCAATTAATAATAAGCATAGTTGCAGCTGGATATATCCCTAAAATAACAAGTAAGGTTTTTGCCTCCACAAAATAAGGTTCGAAAAATCCGTACATATTATATTTATCCGTAAATCTATCAGCTAGCTCGGCAGTAAATAAGCCCCAAAAAATGCTGCCGTAATATTCAATAAGTGGTAAATTTTTTTTCATTAGGAAAGCAGCCAGGTTAAACACAACAATGGATACATAAAGAAACCACATAGAATACATCCCACTCTTAAACACAAAATTAAGTTCTTTTCTAGGATATACATCTAGGAATTTTTTTATAAAAAGTTGCAATGGAACATTGGTGCTTGTTTCACTAACCTGCCCCGTTAGTTTAAGTGAAAACCTTCACAATATCCACTCTATATTTCATCATAATTATCCAATTTTATTGAAAAAATTACTCAACAATCTGCCCTATACATTAAAAAGAGCACATTTCTTGCTCAAGAAATGCGCCCTTTAATGGAATATCCTTATTTCTGAAGCAATGCTCATTAACTCGTTCAGTGATTCTCTGGCTTGTTGTTATTAAAAACTAATTGCTAGGCAGTTGGATGCCGCGCCAGCCGCTTACATCGCATTGGCCATATTCATTATCACCCACAGCAACCACCGTGCCGTCCGATTTAAGCCCGACGGTATGGGCACAACCCGCCGCTATCGCCACAATATCGCGCCAATCACTTACATTACATTGGCCATACTCATTCCAACCCACAGCCACCACAGTACCGTCCGATTTAAGGCCGATGGTATGATTACTACCCACCGCTATCGCCACAATACCGCGCCAGCCGCTTACATCGCATTGGTCATGTTTATTCAAACCCACAGCCGTCACCGTACCGTCCGATTTAAGACCGATTGTATGAAGATAACCCGCTTCGACCGCCACAATATCGCACCAGCCGCTTACATTGCATTGGCGATACCGATTATTACCCACAGCCGTCACCGTGCCGTCCAATTTAAGACCGATGGTATGCCAGTCACCCGCCGCGACCGCCACAATATCATGCCAGCCGCTTACATTGCATTCACCTTCATTATTTCGTCCCACTGCTACCACCGTGCCATCCGATTTTAGCCCAATGGTACGACGCCAACCCGCCGCAACCGCTACAATTTCGCGCCAGTCGTTTACATCGCATTGGTCATGCTTGTTCCAACCCACAGCCGCCACAGTACTGTCAGATTTAAGACCGATTGTATGAGCATTTCCCGTGTTCGTCGCCATATGAACATTACCAGCCGCGACCGCCACAATATCGCGCCAGCCGCTTACATCACATTGGCCATATTTATTATCACCCACAGCCGTCACTGTTCCGTCAGATTTAAGCCCAACGGTATGACGACGACCCGCCGCTATGGTATCTTTAGGCCACCGTTTCACCTTTAACACCGCTTCTTTCGGTGAAATGTAATCCATGTTTTACCTCCTTGAATTAAGCAACCCTGCAGTTACCTGACAGTATATGTAACTTTACGATTGCTCGTCAAATGTAAGCAACTGTATGGTTGTGTGATAAAGGAACCATATCTAACTGTCCTTTTAGTTTATTCCATTATCTGGCCCTTTAATGGAACAACAACTTACTTGTTCTTTTCCTTTTCACTATTAAAATCCCCTTTAGATAAACCTCTAAAGGGGTTAAAACATCACAACTTTTTTATAAACAGTATAACTTTTTTAAAAACAACACATCTTTTTTATAAACGGTACGACTTTATTTTCAAATACACACTTATTATTATAGTTTACTAAAATATTCTGTTAGTTTATCGTTTTTTTTTCACGTAAACGTTTATTTTCTTTTTCCAACTGCTTATTCTTTTGCTCTAACTTTTCAATTTTTCTTTTGAGAGAAGCGATTACCGCATTTTGATTGTTTTCGTCTCGTTTAATGCTAGAGTCTACGAATCCTTTTTCTTGTTGATTTCGTAAGAAATTAATGCGTTCTTTAAGCTCTGCATGATTATATAAGGTGGCTTTACTTATTCCAGCTTCTTCTGCCACGCTATTAAAATTAATTGCCTTATAACTCTTCGTAAGGCGTCTAATGGCTGCTTCTACTTTCTCTTTTGTTTTTATCTTACGCTGGGCGTGTAATTGCCTTAATTGCTCTTCACGGTCAAAATTAGCCACGTTTAACACCTTTTCTTACCTTCTAATTGTCGTTTCATACGGTCCAAACGTCCAAAAATGATATTTCCGTTCTTAATTGTTTCGTAAATGTTTTGGTATCTCTCTAAATTTTTCTCATTTGATTTCACCATATCTACACGGCCATATTCTCTTGAGGCTTCAATCCATTTGGTTGTTGTATCTATGAGAAGTTCATACTTCTTTATATCAAAGCTTGTCATACCGACCGCTAAGTCAAAACACGGTTTTCCGTCATTTGCAGTAAGACATGGAGGATCTGCTGCTAACGGGCAATTACCATTAACTCTTGCACGACAGGTACCATAAGGGTTGTCTAGTGCGTTTAACTTTTCATCTTTCCACATCATATCCAAAATATCTTCTGGGATTTCTTCAGATTCTGCCACTTGATGAATCTCCCCATTTAGGTCAAAAGAGAATACACCTTGTTTAACTACCGTTTCGAATTCCTTACGTTTAGTGACTAGCCATCTTAGCTTTTAGACGGAGAGGTTCCGGTGTCCTACCGGCTAAAAGGTTAGTAGGCTTGCGCTGTTTTACGATTCGGAAGGCAAAAGGGAAAAAACAAACAATAAAAGCAGCCGATTCGGCTGCTCTCCTTTTGTCTTTTATTCTTTTGATCTTAATCTTTTGATTTTCTGGTTTTCGGCTCGTTCGGTATGGCGGCTTTAGCCGTAAATGGAACAGGAACCTACGGAATGTAGGTGTGAGCCGTACATCCGTGGTTATCGGTCCATTTACTGCCGAAGCGACACGTACGGAATGACAGAAAGGAGCTCTTTCCTTTCTGATCAGTCCGTAGTGCTACCGCCCGAAGTATGTTCTCTATGCTTTTAACCTAGGTTTTAAAGTCCTCATTTCTGAAGAACACCTCAGCCTTAAGGCTGCATGACTGGAAAAAATTTGAAGAGTGATTTAGGCATAACAAAATTTTTGTTACATACACCTCGAATAAATAGAACAAACATTCCTAAGATAAATAGAAGGAGTGCATTTTTTATGAATAGGGGTGGAATGAAGAAATGGAATGGCTTTTTCATACCGGAAACCATAAAAATGATAAGGATCTTTGGCAGGGTGATAATAAAACTCCTAGACCAAATCTGGATGAAACCAAAATAAAAGATATGGATCAGCTATTGGTACCGGGTGTATTAAACACAAGACCTGTGGAAAAATAATTAGAGCCATAAAATATCTTGAGAAGGAGTAAAAAATGCAGAAACAAAACATCTTATTTAATCTTGACGATACGCTAGTATATTGTAATAGATATTTTAACCAAGTTATAGAAATGTTTGCCGACCAAATGACCACATGGTTTGACTCCTTAACAAAAGAGGAAATAAAACAAAAACAACTTGAAATTGATTTAGAATCAATTAACGAACACGGTTTAACATCAGACCGTTTTCCTGAGTCCTTTGTTGGTACTTATAAATACTTTTGTGACTTAACGGGAAAAGAAAAGGAAAAGTCCGATATCGAATTTTTCAGGGAGTTGGGGTTTAAGGTATTTAAAATTCCTGTAGAACCTCTCCCATATATGAATGAAACACTACAACGATTAAAAGAAGCTGGGCACGAATTGTATTTGCACACAGGTGGGGATGAGCCTAATCAACGTAGGAAAATCATTCAGTTAGAACTTACTACATATTTTGAACATCGTATCTTTATTTCAGAACATAAAGATACCACAGCTTTATCGGATATATTAAAAACAATTAAAGCGGACCCTAAAATAACTTGGATGGTTGGAGATTCATTAAGAACCGATATAGTGCCAGCACTAAAGATGAACATCAATGCCATTTACATTCCTGCAGAAACAGAATGGAAATATAACGTCGTTGAAGTTAAGGTGGAGCCTAAAAGGGCTTTTTTTACGTTGAATTCACTACAAGAAGTACCTGATGCTATTCATAAACACATTCTGGTGGATAATCAGTTTAGGAATAACTTACCTTCAAACTATGATTCTCATGATCGAAAAAAGGAAAAAGATAATCTTTACACTTAAAAGTGTTAATCATAAAAACCTTTAAAGCAGTTGCTATTGCATCTGCTTTAAAAGTTCATCCCGGCCGTGAATCTTATTCAACATGTCAACACCTAACCTGTTTGGATAATCTCTTCTGATGTTCCAGCGCAATATATTTTTTACTATTTTAATATTTTCACTGTGACTGCTATTTTAGAAGTTCTGTCTCTTATGGAATATTTCTTAATAGGTGCCAAAACCGTGCAATAAAATCTATAGATTTTATATTTTAATTCCTATTTTGCATTTTTCGACTCTTTTCCTACTTTTCTCTTCTTAATCAAGCGTTTGTTTAGTTTTTAAATGGGCCCTTATTTATCAAGGCTTTTTCCATCCTAGCATGTAAAAAGATTGTCGCTGCGGGTTCGAGTTTTTTTCTTAATCTTCAAAGATTAGTATAGAAACTTGGTAATCTTACATTCTTCGACCCTTTTTTCTCTTTTCTCTTGTTAATCAAACGTTTGTTTAGTTTTGTAATGAGCCCTTATTTATAATGGCCTTTTCCATCCTAGCATGTAAAAAGATTGTCGTTGCGGTTTCGAGTTTTTTTTCTTAATCTTCAAAGATTAGTATAAAAACTTGGTAATCTTACATTCTTCGACCCTTTTTTCTCTTTTCTCTTGTTAATCAAACGTTTGTTTAGTTTTGTAATGAGCCCTTATTTATCAAGGCCATTTTCATCCTAGAAGAAAAAGAATTGTCGAGATATGGTTTGGATTTTTTCTTGAAAGCCAGCATACTCATACCTATTCCTTAATTCTTTTGACTACCATAATCAAGAGTAAATAAAAGGGACACCGACCAAAATAAGTCGGTGTCCCTTTAAAATTTCAGGATGAATTTTTTTAATTAATCTTGTTCTGTGTTAGGAACCAGTGTTGTAAATGCTAATATCTATCGGATAAATTGGTTCAAAAAAAGAACAAAACTTATTAATAAGCGAACTACCTATCAAATCAAATGTGCCTATTATATTGATACTTAAACTCATTTAATTCCTTTACCTTTTCCTTGTTTTATTAGAAATGGAAAAATTGTAGATTTCGCTCCAAGACAAGGAGGGTCCTCATATTCAACTATGCACTAATTTTTAAGGACTGAACGTTCCCCATTAGTACTTGGCAGCTCCGTTCACATTCCAACTAATCCCCCTGTATTTTGCAAGTGAAAAGTGAGCCATTTAGCAATTGAATTTGAGCCACTTGAAATTAGAGAATTTCACATACTTGGAGAACGTATTTTAATACTGCGTAGGCTTGACATGGAGCCTCTACAGGCATGACTTTTTTGCGAAAGCGTGCGGTGGGCAAGGATTTCGCACCCTGACAAGGGTATCATGCCCGCCTCTCCATATAAAGCCGATTTAGCATTGCGTAATATAAAAAATCACAAAGTTAAAATGGCTCAGTCCTATGTTGTCATATGGCTCACTTTTCAATTAACATATACATCCCCCCTTAGTTGAAAAAGAAAAAAAGCGTCAAAGGCAGGTAAAAATCTTATTTACATTAAGCATTCTTTAGTTGAAAGCAGTAGCCTTAAATTTACAGTATTACGATTTTGAAATGATAAATGCCAACATATATGGTTTATAATAAATTTTTTTTGAACGATTTCCCCCAAGTAAGTATAGAAGTACTCGCTTTAGAATGTTAAAACTAATAAAATATTCTGTTTATTTAGCATTGAATAAAAAAAAGCCTTAAGAATAACTCCTTAATGCCAATAGAGGATATGTAATTTTATGTATTTTTTATAATTAGAGTTAATTGATTGCGGGGGCAGGATTTGAACCTACGACCTTCGGGTTATGAGCCCGACGAGCTACCAGACTGCTCCACCCCGCGACGACAATAAATATTATATAGACTAAGTATAAATAGCCGCCTGGCAACGTCCTACTCTCACAGGGGCGCATGCCCCAACTACCATCGGCGCTGAGAAGCTTAACTTCCGTGTTCGGTATGGGAACGGGTGTGACCTTCTCGCCATTGCTGCCAGACTATTTGGTTGAGGAATCATTCCCTCAAAACTAGATAATGCAGAAGAAGTTTATAAAAACGAGTATGCCTTAAAAATTGGTTAAGTCCTCGAACGATTAGTATCAGTCAGCTCCACATGTTACCACGCTTCCACCTCTGACCTATCAACCTGATCATCTTTCAGGGTTCTTACTAGCTTGCGCTATGGGAAATCTCATCTTGAGGGGGGCTTCATG
>NZ_JAGGQY010000044.1:0-29070 GCF_018613105.1 Bacillus sp. ISL-77 | reverse complement strand
TAACTTTTGGGGTGCAGTACATGACCGGTGACCCTCCTTTTTCATGTGGACGGGCTTTATAAACCTCTCTTATCGACCGGCGACCCTTTATTTTCCGGTGAACAGGCTTTATGAACCTCTCTTATCGACCGGTGACCATCCATTTTTCGGTGGACGGGCTTTATGAACTAAAGCTTACCCTAAGAGGAACATCCGCTACCACAACTAGAACAACGTGAGCAACTTGAACCTCCATCTTGACCGCCTCCGTGACCTCCATCCCCATGACCAGAACCATCCGAAGCAGTCCCGCAAAAGATGGCAGTTGAGCAGCCGCTAGTGTAATTGGCCGCGTTGGCATACGTATACGCACTCGCATACTTCCAATAATCATCAAAATAAAAGTAAGAGAAAAACACCATTACAAGAGACAGATTGGTCATTTCACCGTACCTTCTCTGTTTAGCAAACTGACCTTTTTCGTCCACTTGATACATAACTTCCGCATCACTTACCTGCTGCTTCATTTTTCTGACGAGATACTCAACTGTATTCCTATTATCTTCATTAACTTTAAAATATCTATTAATCAGCCATTCATTACTTTCTTCCTTGAATTCTTGTAAGACCCTTTTATCAATTGGATATTTAAAAAAACTTCCCCAAGATTTCCAACTAAATTCAGTGATCGTAAACAACTGTGAAAACACCCAATCAAAAAAAGCTCGTTCCTGTGGTGCAGGAGTTGGACTAGTATTAGGCGTATGATGCAGCATTTTCCCAACAAATCGCTCCGAAAAAGTTTGATATTTTTGCGTAAAAAGCAGCATCGTATGCCAAACATCATCCACTTCTTCACTGAACATAGGCGTTTCCTTTAACATAGCTGCAAGCAATAAATAACGCTTTAATTCAAAAAGTCGCCATTCAAATTCATCTTCCGTCCGTTTCGGATTATCTTGAAGAAAACGCTGCTTCACTTGTTCAACATAGTCTGAATTCAAGGCGGAATCTAATTTTTCAAGCAATGGTGTCACAGGAACAGGGGTAAGCACTCCCAAATGCTCAGGTATATTTTCTTTCGCTAATTTAGGTCGGTTCCTTGCCGCTAGTACCACTACTCCTGTAACCACTCCTGCTAGCAATAAAGCGGCAGTTACAATTCCTGCAACCAAATGAATCACCGTCCTTACTTTATAATAGTTTAATACGTGTTAAAATTTGCGAACAGTGACTGTCACTGTTCGCCTATGTGGAGTCCTAAAAATAACCCAAAATTAAACCTATTGAGGCTTAATTTTGGGTTTTGATTTTATTCGGCCCATACGTACCAAGGATTCCAGCGATTCAATCAAACGTTTGATTAGTTTTTTTAGACCTTATGTACCAATGACAAGCAGTGCAGTCACTATTTTCCAACCAAAATCTACCACTTAACCTTACAGTCCCTCCAAATGAGCGACTTAACCTAGAGGATCTTCTCCAAATCGTTCCCAAAGGTTTGGAAACATCTCTTCTAGATCATCTTCGTCTTCCCAATCAAATTCAATTTCTGTATTATCTACCAATCCCTTTTGAGACAGCAACTCTAGCATCTCGTCATACAAATCTTCATCCCAATCTTCTGGGTCACCATCCTTTTTCAGTGTATAGGCATCAAAACCTACATTTAGAAAATCCTCGTATTCCGGAACACCTTCATCTCCCAAATTTTCATCAGTTATATAATTTGCCAAAAAATCGGGTTCCTTCAGTGTTTTCTCATATACCTCTTGTCCTTGTGAAATGAGCCATCCTCTAAAATAATCAAAAGAATCATCAGAGCATCCTCCCATTATCAGATAGGCTGCACCCCATAGATGAGATTGATAGCTTTCCTTCATGTAACCTTCGAAAATAAACTCAAAATCCACGATCTCATCTATCGACTTCTTACTAAGTTCTTCTGTTAACCATTCAACCTGGTCTTCTTTGTAACACTTGGACTGCTCTATTAAATTCCAGTATTCCGTTTTATTCACTCTATGACCCCTCCAGTATATGCAGATATTACCGTTTTTCCTTTTACCAAAAATATTTATTAATTCCTATTTTATCAAGTATCATAATTTATTTACAATCAAAAAAACTGCGATACCGTTAAGGAATATCGCCATTCTAAGGGTTCTACTTCTTTTTAATAATTCGCTATTATACTAGGTATGCCCCTAAGGCCACCATCGCTTTCTTTAATGCTTGTTCATAGGCCTTATCCTTACCAACTACAGTACGAAAATCTGCAACGTCTCGAACTGTCGAACGTCCTTCAATTTCATACCCATTATTAAAATAAGAAGACATATCGTTGATTTATCACTCATACGATGGAATTTTTTCTCTACGAGCATTCTTCTAATTTAATCCGTTTTTCATCCTTAATCGGATGGGTTCGAGAATACGGGATGACGATATGGTCATACATATGGTGATTCTTACAAGTTACGATAAGAATTTTTTCCCCTTTATGTTCCACTTGATTGATCTCTCCGCATATTGGACAAATACTATCTATGAACATACTTACCATTTACCGCACTCCCTTTAAATTATTTGGTTAATAGGATGAAAACATCTTAGAACAAAGGTTGTGTTACTTTATATATTTCATTTCCGAAAAAAAATACCTTCTAATATTGAAGGTACTTAATTTTTCTTACATTGGATTTACGCCTTACAAAAGCAGAACTACTTTCCAATATTGGTTTAAAAACCACATCTAACTAAATACAACAAAACACTCCAATTAAGGTTTAACGGAAGGTTATTTGCATAAACATTTTAGTATATCAGGAGGTTATTAATCTTATTATTGAAAAATGTTGACAAACTATTAGCTGGTTTAGTTGAAGAAGGGGTCCTGATGGCAAAACGCGAATTTCGTATGAAATCCGCGTTTGTTGGTGAGGATAGCTAACTATATGTCAAGGTTGACCTTTGTTGATCTAGTCATTCTGCTTGCCGTGATCTCTCTGAGCTCCCCTATAGCTTCCAATTAAATTTTGATAACCAGGAAGTTGACTAGAGAGTAAAGCGCCAAAACCTTCAACGTCGTTGCGCCAATCGCGTTGTAATTCGCACGCTACGCTAAACCAGTTCATAAGCTGTACTCCACCATGGGCCATACGCATTAATGACGCGTTCGCTACTTGTTTGCTAAACGTTCCGGAAGCATCAGTGACAACAAATACTTCGTAACCAGCATTTACAGCAGATAGTGCCGGGAACGCAACACAAACATCAGTAACAACTCCTGCTATAATTAGTTGTTTTTTACCTGTTTCTTCAATGGCTTTAACAAATTCTTCATTGTCCCAAGCGTTAATTTGTCCAGGCCGAGCTATTTTTGGCGCATCAGGAAAGATCTCAACCAATTCTTGCATTAGTGGGCCGTTAGGTCCGTTTTCAAAGCTTGTTGTTAAAATAACTGGTAAATCAAAAAACTTAGCGGTGTTAGCAAGAGCCAAAACATTGTTCTTGAATTCATCAACACCATAGTCACGCACTAGGCCGGAAATAAGGCCAGTTTGATGATCCACTAGAAGAACGGCAGCATCATCTTTGGAAAGACGAGAATAGAGATCAGACATTTTATAATCCTCCTTTAAATACCGAATCGAAGAAAGTTCATATATCGGCAAATTTACCTTAAACTCCTTCGTTTGTTACAATCAGTTTATGAACTTTATAGGTTTATAGATAAACCAATGACAACAAACTATTTACTGTCAACAATATTTATATATATAAAAAATCATCACAAAAAATTACTTGATGATGTTCTGTATTCTTTGGTTAATTTAAAAAGGAGTGTGATCGATCCAATGAATAAATTGTTGTAAATAACGCTCAAGATATCGTTTTGTTTTTTCGTCAGTAAGCACTTTCTGATCGGAGTCAATCTTTTCATGTACTTGCGAAATCAGCACTTTTTGAAATGGAAGAACCTGAGCTTGCATTGCTTCTAATATTTGTCTGATTTGCATTTGAGCAAAGGCAGTCCCTAATCCCCCAGGTGTTGCTCCGATTAAGCCAACCGGTTTTCTTCTAAGAACGGAGGACTTCGGAGTTCTTGACGCCCAGTCTAATGCATTTTTTAGCACGCCCGGAATTCCAGAATTGTACTCTGGACTAACGATAATAATACCGTCAACGTCCTGAATAGCGGACTTAAATGATGTTACTGTTTCTGGATCACCGCCAATTTCTAAATCTTCGTTAAACAAAGGAAGATCGTTGATTTCGATCCAGCGAAATTGAGCGGCATCACTCATATCTGTCAATGATTGAGCAAGGATTCGGTTATAAGAATTTTTTCGTAAACTTCCACAAATAAGGCCGATGGTTTTGGGCATAGAGATTCCCTCCTTGTTTGAAATCAACTTTAATAATACCATATTTTATAATTTATAGGAGGTATTTCCAGTGATGGTAGAAAAAAAGGTGACTTGGTTAGAACTTTTTTATGACTTGCTATTTGTGGCAGCAGTTGCAACTACTACTCATGTTTTACTTCATGTTGAAAAAGGTTATATTTATCCAGAATATCTATTAAAGTTTGCTCTAATGTTTATCCCGATATGGTGGTCTTGGACTGGACAAACAATGTTTATTAATCGGTTTGGACAAGATTTTTTGCATCAACGTATCTTTATAATTCTTCAAATGTTATTTGTCCTTGTTATGACATCCAGCTTATCGGAAGATTTTGATCAATACTATCTCCCTTTTCTTATTGGCTATATTGGAGTAAGGGCACTAACGGCAATTCAATATCTTGTTGTTCAGAATCTAGAAGAAGGGGATAGAAAAACGGCTGCTCGGTTTTTAGGAACATGTTTTGGGATTGGAGTCCTCATCTCATTTCTCTCTATCTTTTTTGATTCATGGATTCGATACGCCGTGTTATATGCAGGAATTTTTATAGATGTTATTGTGCCTGTTTTCGGACGCAGGTATTTGGTAAAAGCCCTGACCAATACGGCTCATTTATTAGAACGATTTGCTTTATTGACATTAATCCTTTTTGGAGAATCGGTCGTCAGCACCCTATTTGTACTACAGCCCCAAAAAGGTGATTGGAATTCGATCTCATTTTCGATTATTTCATTTATACTTATCATTTCGATGTGGTGGCAATATTTTGATAATGTAGAAAAGAAGGTAGATAAGTCGATTCATGGGGCAGGACAAACTATTATTTACGGACATCTGTTTATTCTAATGTCTTTGAGCATGATTGCAGCATCTATCAAACTGATGTTTTTATATGAGGTCCATTATTCATTTATCGTATATTTTGTATTTAGTTCTGTATTGCTCTATTTCATTTCAACTACCATTGTTTTTCATCAATACAGGTATGAACAACACCGTCTGAAAATTTATCATTTAGGGTTGTTTTTAGGGATTTTAGCAGCCTTTTTTATTATTAATTTAATCATGGTAGTTCCAAACATTGTCATAATGGGAGAATTAACTCTATTTTTTATCATCTATGCTAAATTTACAACCACTTAATAAAATACGGAAAATTTAATAATGGGGGTCCTGAAGCATGCCTATCAAGCTAATTCGAATACATGTCCCCCATGTAAGGAAAATACGCAATCCTTTTAGTTCCTATTTAAAACATGGAAGTTCCTCTCCCGTATTTTATTCCTCCATAAATTCCTTTTCAAATATCCAAATAATTTTCATGGTAATATTCTGCCCATTTTTTACCCCCTACTAACCTAATTTCTTTTTAAATGGGCATAATCTAAATACCATATGTACGCTGATTTTAAGGAGGAACATAATGATACCAAAGCTAACGATATATTTTCCTTGGATATTTACAGTAATACTCCTAATTTCAGCTTTGATATTTGCTATTTGGAAAAACCTAAAGATATATTATCCTACAATCATTTTTGCTATTAGTGTAGACTTCTTTATCTCTATAATTACTTATGAACACTCTTTATGGTATTTCCATAAAGCTTTTTTAGTTCCAAATCATACCTTAGCTGATTTTTCTATAGCTTTTACAAACTTACCCCTAATCATATTAGTTTATCTCACACGGTATCCATACAAAGCACAATTTTTTAACCAACTAGTTTATATTTCCTTTTGGGCAATTTTATTTACGTTCATTGAGACGATATTTTTATTTTTAAAACTCTTGTCTTATCACAATGGATGGAATTTTTGGTGGTCATTGGTTGTTTGGTTTTTTATTTTCATTGGTATTATACTTCATAATAAAAAACCATTATTTGCATGGATACTCTGTATTTCGTGCACGATGTTCCTAATTTTTTATTTTCAAATACCAGTTTTAAAGATGAAATAATTATTAAAGATGAGGATTTCCGTTAGTTGAAAAAGCCTATATTAATGATTTTGGCATAATCATTCTATTAACGTGCTAAAAAGCAGTGTGATTTTGTACTGCACCCCAAAAGTTAGAGTGAAATCTGACTTTGGGGTGTTTTTTTATGACTAAATATAGTGAACAATTTAAGTTAATGTTAGTCAAAGAGTATCAAGAAGGGAAATTGAGTTTAATGGGAATTTACCTAGTGTCATTCGTAAAGACGCATGATTACTTGGAATTTTTTCTATAGCAGTTTTTTCTTAGAAATTAAATATCCAAAACCAATAACAAAAACTGTAATAGCCGTAGGAACCAATAAATGTAGACCGTGAGTGAGAATAGGTTCAAATTTTGGTTCTCCGACGATCATTTCACCTGCAGTCCAAGATAAGATTCCCGCACCTGCATAAGAGATAATAGGGTAATTTTCCATTGCTTTTAATATTAACTGGCTCCCAAAAACAACGATAGGAATACTAATAATAACTCCAATGATAATACCGACAAAATTTCCTTCAGCAGCACCAGCAATAGCTAGTACATTATCAAGCGACATTACGGCATCAGCAATCATGATTGTTTTCACAGCGGAAAATAAGCTTGAACCTCCTTCTCTAAGATTTTCTTCATCATCGCCAATTAGTAGTTTAATGGCAATATACACTAGAAGAAGCCCACCTATAAAAGTTACAAAAGGTACGTCTAGTAGGTAGATAATTGCTACTGCAAATATTAAACGTAAAATAATGGCTCCAAATGTTCCCCAAAAGATCGCTTTCTTTTGTTGTTTCTTTGGAACATTACGTGATGCCATTGCGATAACGACTGCGTTATCTCCACTTAAGACAATATTGATTAAAATTATTTTCAAGAGTACCGCAAATGACAAACCAAAAATCTCCAAAATATTCACCTCTAGAAAAAGTTAACTTTGTCATTATATTAATTTGATGTAAAAAAAAGACCTTTTCTTATACGTATAAATGGATGAAAGACATGGCATTGCGACGGAAGCGTTGAAGTTTGTAAGGGTCGAAAAACTTTTGATGACGGATGTTTTCATTCTAAAATTAGGGTGTGATTCGTAGATTCAGTGCCTGTCACGCCTCGAAAAAAAAGCATTCAACTGGGCACTGTAACACCATTAGAGTGACCGTTCGATGAATCAAGACTCTCACTCGGGCACTGTAACACCGTTAGAGCGACCGTTCGATGAAAAAAAGCTCTCACTCGGGCACTGTAACACCGTTAGAGTGACCGTTCGATGAAAAAAAGCTCTTACTCGGGCACTGTAACACCGTTAGAGCGACCGTTCGAATGAAAAAAAGCTCTCACTCGGGCACTGTAACACTGGAGGCTGAATCAGTGGTGTGCCTAAATGGGGCATAACTCTTTTTTGGCAGGTTTCTCATTCTGATAATCGATTGCTACCTCATTCCAAACGGCAAATTTAAAACTAGTCGGGCTGCTATCCCTTTCGGAAAAGATCGTATATAAAGGGAAGAACATTTGGCTGTCAATTTTGTCGATAGCCCTTAAAATTGAAAACGTTTTAATTAGTTGGGGAAAATTCTAGTTATGGAAAGATCGATAATAATATCTTGATTTTTCATAAAATTAAAAATAGTATATAACTACATCGTAGATTATTCTCTAATCAAGTTTTATTAAAACAAAACCTAAAAAAGTGAGAGGATGGTTTGTATGTTAAAGGTAAAAAAGGATTTTACTTTTGTTTTATGCATTATACCTAAGATTCTCCAGGTATTTTTAAATATTTCTCTCATTTTTTTAGCAATTATTCTATCGATTTTACTAGTTAAGGAATTAATCATTTTCAGTCATATTTTGATAGAAAGTGGCAGCGACGACTATAAACTTTTTTTGGACAATATACTCATCTTCTTTTTATATTTTGAGTTTATTACGATGATTGTTAAATACTTTAAAGAAGAATACCATTTCCCTATTAGATATTTTATATATATAGGCATCACCGCAATGGTAAGAATAATTATCGTTGACCACGAGCAGCCTGTAAATACAATGCTTTATTCACTGGTCATCTTAATCCTGATTATTGGGTATTTTATTATTAATCTAACTCCTCGTGAAAGACCTGATAGTAAATGGTTCTTTAAAAAAAATAATGTTTGAAGCCTCTACAGGGACGGATCTCATGGTTTTTAATGCGTTAGTGCTGACCATAGGAACCGTCCCCATGGCCCATTCCAGCTATTCTCATCACTCTTCACCTGCCGTAAGGTCAAGTACAAATCCACTCGGAATAGCTCTTCCGGTAGGAAACGATTCGGCTTATGGCCTATGCTTGGGTACGGATTTTTGGTTCTCGTGATAGGAATCAATTTCTTTTACGGTTAGTAATGAGTCATTTTTCCAGTTTTTCAGAATCCCAACCACATAGCTCAGCCTTCGCTTGTTATTGGCACACGCAATATTCATCGCTTTTAAAATCACATCTTTCGGCTGTAAAAAGCTAGAATCATCTAACCAAGTTAATATCATGATTCTTTACTGTAGAATCATATGCCTCCATTGTGTTCTCTTACAGCCATGACACTCTTATTAATTTCGTCCCTTCCGCTATGTCTTTCAAGATGAGGAAATCCTACATTACGATTGGCTGAACCCTGACTGGACCACGGTGACGGTTCTTGTGGTTGGCACTAACCTCATTATAAAACCATAAGAACCGACCCTCTGGATTCAGTAATTTTTTGATGGAAAGCGTATAGTGACGGTAGTTCCTTCACCTTTAGTACTTTGGAAGTCAATGGTTCCTTTATATTTTGCAGCAATATTATAGCAAACCATCATACCTAATCCGGTCCCTTTAATTTTTAAAGAATAAAAAGGAGTACCAAGGGACTTAATTTCCGCTTCTGACATCCCCTGTCCATAATCAACTACCTTAATCTCGACGAAATCTTTTTCCCTACTAGCTGATACAATAACAGAATCACCAATTTTCGAGGCCTCAATGGCATTTTTTATAATATTTATTAATAATTGTTTAAACTCTATGTTGTTAGCAGCGATATAGCAATCTTCCACCCTAATTAATTCAATCTTATTATCATGTAAAAGCCCATACGAATGAAGTAGATCGGTTACATTCTGAAGAACAACCTTTAAATTGACTGTTTCTACTTCTGTTTCCTTATTTGGCTTCGCTATAGATAAAAATTGAGTAATTACCTGTTCAGCAATATTTAGTTCATCAATCATCAATGTAAAATTTCCTTTTATATCATCACTAAATCCAGCGTCTTTTTGGTATAACTGTAAAAAACCTTTCACAACGGTCAAAGGATTTCTAATTTCATGTGCAACAGCAGCTGCTAGTTGTCCAGTTGTCTTCAAACGCTCTGAATGCTGAATTTGTTCATAATATAATTGCTGTTTCTTAATTCTTCCTTGCGTTAAATAAAAAATAAAATAGATAATCACTTGACTCCCGATAAAGTTGATAACATTTCCTATTAAATCCTGCTTGATATAGGGATATCCTTGATCAATAAGCATAATATAACTAAATGTAAAAATGATGGACACACTGTTTAATAGTAAAGAAAAATAAAAGAGCTTTGAATCAAAAAACAGAATCGCGATGGCTGGAATAAAACATAGAAAAATAAAGGTGGACCAAGTATCTGGATATAAAAAGAACAGCGCATAAAAGTAAACGGACGCAACTGTAATGATGATCAGTCTAAAAACATGAGTGATATATTTAGGATAAAGCAATAAACAGGCAGATAGAATGACAACAAGTCCACTATGGAAAATATAACCCGCATCAAACTTGCCAAAACGTGGATTACCCATTAACAAACCCATTATCATAATGGCTATTATGATTAATATCGTAAAATAATATAACTTTTTATTTATATGAGTATAAAATCCCTTCATACCTACTCCTTTTATTTGATCTCAATACTACGTTATAAGACAATACTATAGTGCTAATTTACCTATTTTTATAATATCATATTATTTTTTTATTAATTAAATTTTGTTATGAAAATTGAGAAATGTGCAAGCTAAGTATGCTATGGGTTTATTAGAAGTGATTTAATTCTATTCCAACAACTATTGAAAAAGTTTATAATTTGTTAGCATATTTATAAAAAACAAACAAATCTAAACTTTGTTCGTTGGGGTGGGTGATAGGATGAAAAAACAGGATCCGCGTATTCAACGCACTCGACAATACATTATTGATGCATTTTTGACGTATCAAAGCGAAAGAATTTTGATGAAATATCCATAACTGATATTACAGTGGAAGCAAAGATTAATCGTTCTACATTTTATTATCGTTTTATCGATGAGTATCCCCATAGCTGAAGCTAGGGGTTTTACGCTGCTTTTTGATAAATAAAAAAGACCATGGGGACGGTTGGACGGTTCTTGCGGTCGGCACTAACCTCAATAAAACCATGAGAACCGTCACCGTGGCGTTCTTCTTCAATAGTTATTCCATATTAGAATTCGAAATATCGGCCTCAATCCTGCTCATGAACTCTTCTGCTGCGCTGTATCCTTGCTGCCTTAAATACCAATTATTAGCTGCAGCCTCAATTAACCCCGCCACATCACGTCCAGGCTGGAGTTGAATTTCGATAGATGGAATCTTAACACCCATATATTCTATAAATTGAAGTTCCTGGTCCAGTTCATTATTCAAGTCATCTTTTTGCCATTTCGTTAAATTAATATCAAGCACAATTCGTGATTCATCTTGGAAAGCTTTACGACCGTATAAGCGAACCACATTCAACAACCCAATACTACGAAGCGCCAAAAATTCCTTGGTTTTTTCATCATGTGTACCGAGAATGGTTTGCGGGCCAAGCTTCTTCAGGACAACAATATCATCAGCAACCAACCGGTATCCTCGACGAATTAACGTATGAGCTGTTTCACTTTTCCCTACCCCTGAATTACCGCGAAGTAAAATTCCAATGCCAGACACATTCATACAAACTCCATGAACCGTCATTTCTGGTGCTAATTCCTTCACCAAATAGGTATCCAATTTGGTTATAAACTCTGAAGTTGTCTCAGGCTTGTTTGTTAGTAACAAGGGTATACCCTGTTCAACACAATGGTGAGTTAAATAGGTAAGTCCTTCTTCTCCAGCCGTAACAATAAAACATGGCGGGTGATAGTGAACGATATTTCCGATTCTTATTTTACGTTCCTCTTTACTTAACTTATGTAAATAGGTAATTTCCTTTTTTCCTAGAATTTGAACTCGTTCCATCGGAAAAAAATCAAAATGGCCAACAAATTCCAAGCCAGGGCGATGCACACGTGATTGCGTAATCATTTTCTGCAGTTGATTTTCCCCAGCTACTACTTTCAATGAAAACTTCCGAACTAAGTTTTCGACTGTTATTTTTTTCACCTTATATTCACCGTCCTAATAGCCTATCTATAGTTGAATTATACTTAAGAAAAGAGGAATCGTCATCCATTTACGAAATGATTCCAATTATTTGGTATGGTTTCAATTCCTCGAAATGAAGGGCTTTAACGCAACAACGTCGAATATTAAAGAGGTGTTTGTTAATACTAGTCATTTGTTAATACTAGTCATTTGTTAATACTAGTCAAAAGAAACAACTTGAAGAATGGCTTAATTTTTTTATGAAATGTAGATTCCTGTTGTTCGGAAATAAAGAGAGAAAAGGAAGGTTGGAAATGTCCTATATCGTTGATTTTAAAAATGTGTCTACGGTTGGTTTAGAGTCTTCACCTGTAGTAGAAGCGCTTGCTGGTTTACGTGCTAATGAAGCCCGTTACTTTATGAACAAATACAAGCATGAATTTACGGTTGTACCAGCTAGCGAAAGCCGGGAGACCCTTGATTATGTGAACCGAATTTTGAAAGATGAACGTGATATTGAGTTTGCGGCCAAACCTTTAGAAACGTCGCGTTTTCAAGTGGAAAATATCAAAATGGCCTACGTCTTTTATGAGGATGGTCTTGAGGTCAACGTCATGTATACGGTTGATGGCCCTAAGCCGAAGCGGGCCGTTGGTTTTAAGCTTTCTGAGGGGATGGAGGTACCAAAGGAGTTAGAAGGGAAGTTTAAGTTTGCTAGGCAGAAATCTAAACTAGCTGGAACAATTCGGGGCTCGTTTTTTGTAATTAAATGAGAATATTAAAGTAAGCAAAAGCGCAAGTGGAGGAATCCAGCTATTGCTGTCTGTGTCATCTACGCTGGAATCAGGCATACATGGATGCGTGGATGGAGAAACAATATTGACTAAGAAAAACAGGTGCTTGACCCCCAATGCGTAATGTGTTCATGCAGCGGGTGTCAGGCACCTTTTCTCTTATTCCAATGAAATTTTAACCACTTTATCGTAAAATGAAGTGACTGTATAGCCTTCAATTTCTATCCCAACTGGTACATAATGCTCTTGTTTATTCTCACGTGACAACTCGATATGATGCTCAGTAGAGAAGAATCGTGGATGATCAAGCTCATTTAGACGATAAAAATTTTCATTTAGTTTGTATTTATCACCCTTTTTATCGATGTAATATCCATCGACATTCGCCCCGCTTGATCCGTACCCGTCTTTGTCATAAAAACGATAATCGAGCATTTCGTAGTTCCTCTTCGGGTCCAGCTCTTCCGTCATGACAATTTTCGTCGGATTACCGACTTCCATTTGCTTTATCGTTATTTGATTCCCTAAATACTCGAAAGACTGTGGCAATGATTTTGAACTATCAATCGCAAACTTCGCCTGCTTGATGACAGAAAATGTAGCACTACCTATGTGAATCTTGACATCTGTAGGTTTTTCGAAATAAAGCGATTCAAATGTTGCCTCCGCTGAATTCCAGCCAGATTCATAGCCTTCGGTTCCCACATATCCGCCCAATCCTAGTTGATCATAAACATACTTCCCCTTATTTTCGAGGCTGGAAATTTTAACCTGACCCATCCTTCTGTTTGGATTTTCGTTATGATAACGGTATGATAATACCGTTATGGTTGGAGCAATCGTCAGTTTTTCAAAAATAATTGGATTTCCATCTATTTCAGACTCCACGTGAATATTATGGACAATGGATGGATGTTTTTTTACAGGAATATCAAAATGCCAATCTCCCTTTAAAAATTCTTTTTTCTTACCAGATACTTTCTGAGATGTGTTTGAATCTCCAGGAGTATTGATCACTTTCTCAAGCTTACTAAGCTCGAGCCGAATCGTTCCCTTATCAGCGGACATCGGTGCAACACCTATTCGGCCTTTAAAAACATGGTCTTTTTCCGAATAGAGGCTAAGATGATTCGTGACAGGTGAATGTGATAGATCATCATCATAGTTCCAATCCTGGTCCTGATTAGCGATTTTCAGTCCATCCGTGTAATTGATCATATACTTATTTTCCTTGTTTCGATCGTCAATTTCATAATAGATTAGCGTTTGAATATCATCTGAGACGACACTCGTGATCGTCATCTTCACCCCATTGCTTTCAACTGATAAGTTTAGTTTCTCACCTAAACCCTGCTGCACATAACCCTGTATTTGCTCGTCTTGCTTGTTGCTTAAATCCTTCCACCAATCGATAACACTGGAAAAACTATTCGTGGCAACGGCAGTTCCAACAAATACTGTTAAAAAAAGCGTGGCGGCCAACCCAATCATTGCTCGCTGTTTATATGATTTCTGTCTGCTGCCTTGGCTTTTAGCAACTTTATTGCGCACATTTCGCATAAAATCATCAGGAACTTGAATTCTCTCACCTTCGGACTCAAGGCTAGCTATGACCTGCTGTAATTCCTTCATTTCCGCCTGACAACCAACACATTCATGTAAATGATGTTCGATTCTTTTTTTGCTTGTTTCATCAAGATTTCCTTCAAAATAATCGATTATTTGTTCTTGAGCCTCATGACAATGGGCACTGCTGATTTTCCGTTTGATCTGCGGAGGGATCGGGGACTTCCGTGGAGCGAATCTATACAGTCACTTATACGATCACTGACTTTGCAGCAATGTACGAACACTAGCAACTAATATTACAGTCGCCCATGATAAAGCTAGTCTAAAAAATTTTCGTTTAGTACACCAACAAATAAGGGATGCATCCAACCGAGGATGCATCCTTATTTGTTAATTCTAAAGTCCTTCTAACGGCTACTCTCAATCATACTTTGAATCTTACTTTCTAAATCCTTCGGTTCATTGGCATAATTATAAAACCCTAGGAAGGTTTGGGTTAGGTCTGGGTTCATCCCAATTAAACGATTGACCAAGTGTTGTTCCTCAGAGAATGGCATATTCTTCGTAAATTGGCAGGCCATTTCAAACCTTGCCAGCATTTTTTCGTTCATTCTTTGGTTGTATTGGTTGGCCAATTGCTCCCATTTCTTGGACCAGTCCTGGTGCTGACCTAGGATTTCAGCAAGAATTCGTGCCCCGTACAGACCATCATGCATACCTTGACCAACGGCTGGGTCCTTAAAGGAAAGGGCATCTCCAACTAGTGCCCAGCCTTGCCCCATTCCGTTGTACCAATCATTGTCATAGCCCAATAATCCTTTAACCTTACCTGCAAAGCTGGCCGCCTGCATTCGCTCTGGAAAATCAGTATTACCAAAACCAAAATCTATGAGAGCACGAAAAGCACCTTCAGGATTAACTTTGAACCGTTCCATCCATTCCTGGTCCTCAAGCGGAAACATAATCCCGATCACATGCAGCTGATCGCTTGTTGGGAAAGCGATGATTAATTTATCCTTTATTTTATAAAATTCCGCGCATCGTTCTCCCTTTTGGGTGAAGTTTTTGACATAGCCTACATAAGAAGCAAAATCGGTAGGAACGGATTTCCACTTCTCACTGTTTACCTTTTTTCGGATAGTAGAATTTCTACCATCTGCGCCGATGACCATTTTTGCTCTAAATTCAACCGTACTTCCGTTCGGATCAATGGCCTGAATTCCTGTAATCGTTCCATTCTCCAATAAAACATCGGTTACACGAAACTTTTGAAGGGCCGTTACATTCTCTTGTTTGGCCGCATGATCGAATAGGATTTGATCTAGGTGTGTTCGGCGAATACATAAACAGTCGGGTTCTCCATCCACCTCAGGAAAGCTTCCGTCAATCATGTCCTCATCGAATTGAATGAACGCCCGATTGTAGGTTGGTGTACCCGTTGCCAACAGCCTCCCGAGAACTCCCATTTCTTTTAACATAAGCAATGAATTGTTAAAAAAGTTATGGGTGGAGAGGATATCACTTGGAAATTGACCTCGCTCTAGAAGCAGGATTTTGTAGCCTTTCTTAGATAGTTCATACGCTGATGCAGCCCCCGCAACCCGGCCGCCGACAATAATCACATCATATTGATTCTGCACTTTTAGTAACCTCCTATAACAGCCTTTGCTGTTGATATCCCCATCGTATCAAATCATCCGTTGCTGTTAATCTAACAAAGGTTATAGTGAGGGTTATATATGTTCAAAAAGCGGCAAACCCTATCTAATTATTATAAACGTGTGGATTACCAACTTTTATGATTCATTTTTCGAATGGCTTCGACTCTGCCTTTTGCTCCAAGCTTGCTGTAAATGCGATTGAGATGGATTTTCACAGTCCCTTCTGTTACTACAAGCTTTGCGGCAATTTCTTTATTCGATAAGCCCATGGACAACCAGTGAAGGACCTCTATTTCTCTAGCTGTTAGTCTGTGAACTCCGCTTCGATTACTAGACTCTTCAGATGGATCATCTATCCCAACCTGTCGCAGGACTGAAGTAAGATAGTTAGGTGAAACGTCTGAGAATAGTTCCAACTGGTGAAGTTTATTTCTCACTTGAAGGTATTGTTGAAACAATTCTTTCGAATTAAAACCGATATCTGAAAAGATTCGTTGGTATCCATGCTCTTCGCCAAGTCTCAATGCTTGATTCAAATGGGAGATGCTGTCAAATCCATTTCCTAGTCCACGGTAAATCTCGGCTAAATAGAAGTGGGCTTCGAGCCTCGTCATAATTCTTCCATTTTGTTCTGCTTGATTTAGGAGGAATTTCCCAAAGGTTTCGGCTTCCTTTAATTGCCTCTTTTTAATTAAAAAAAGGATATAGACCAATAGCTCGAATTCCCGGTTAGGAGAAAGTTCTGTTAGATCTTGAAAACGAGAGGATTCCGCCCATTTATTCACTTTTTCAATCTCACCATTTGCAAGCTGAAATCGAACGATCTGTGCGGTTAAAAGCTGACTCCAATGACTAGATTGCAAGTTTAAGTCATTTAGGTATGCTTTTGCTAAAGTAAGACTCTCAAAGGATTTATTCGACTTTGCTCTCGCACATTCTATCTTTGATTTAATAATCACTGCCGGCACATACGCTCCCACTAACCGAAATGACTTCGCGAGCTTGATTGCCGTCTCTGCGTATTCAAGTGCCAACCCATCTTGATTTCGTTCAAAATGAATTTCACTAAAAGCAGCACGCTGATAAGCAGCGTATGCCGTCTCCTGGTACTGATTCTTTACTATAAATGTATGGTATAGTTGATGGAACAGGTAGGACTGTTCCCCTCTTCCATTCATCCCATAATACCCGCGAACGAAAGGGACTTCTCCTGTATTCAACTCAATTCCATAATCAAGCCATATTTTAACGTCAGGCATAGTGTCCCGTTCTGCTAATTGGCGTAATAACTTAATGGCTCCCTCATAATCCCCCAATAATAAGGCATTAAAATTTTCTAACACTACCACTTCCTCTTTTAGACGGAGGATTGGTTCACTATGATTCTCTCTTGAAAAAGCAGCCCTTATTTTTGTAAGAAAAAGACTTACATTTGCATATTTACCCGCTAGCATCTCTACCCATGTTAATACAATTAAAATCTCTGGACGTTCGATAATCGGTATGGGTAATT
Source organism: Bacillus sp. ISL-77 (assembly GCF_018613105.1). Taxonomy (NCBI): domain Bacteria; kingdom Bacillati; phylum Bacillota; class Bacilli; order Caryophanales; family Bacillaceae; genus Bacillus; species Bacillus sp. ISL-77. The sequence goes on along the minus strand of NZ_JAGGQY010000044.1, from coordinate 11,735 downwards.
GATTTAACCACTTTTCTAGCGTTGTTACTTCCCTTCTTCTTAGCAACGGAGAGACAATACTCAAAATTAATTCGGCTGCTAGCTCATAATTTTCAGCCGTTAACGCATATGGAATCGCTTCTTCCTTAGAATCAGACTGAATGAACCAATGACAGGCTTTTAGATGTAAGGATTTATAGGCATCTGGCATTTCCTTTTTCAAATGAGTGGCTAAAAAGTCAGCGAAAAGATGATGATAACGATACCAATATTGCTGGCTGTCTAACGGTATCAGGAAAAAATTCGACTGCTCAATTTGCATGAGTAATTGTCTAGAGTCACTTCGATCTGTGACCTTATCACATAAATGACTATTCATTCGATGAAGAATGGACGTTTTCATTAAGAATAACTTCAGATCATCGGACAGATGTTGAAAGACTTCCTCCATTAGGTAATCAACGATATATCGATGGCTTCCGTTAAACTGATTTAAGATATCCTTTTGACCAGATCGTTCGGAAAGAGTAGCTAGCTGAATCCCGGCAATCCAACCTTCAGTAAAATCAGCTAGGAGCTGAAGGACTGACGGTTTTGGGAACACCCCCGTTTGTTGGAGCCAATAGGCTGAGATTTCCTCCATCGTAAATTTCAGCTCATTGCTGTTAATATCATTTATTTGCCCCTTGGCCCGAAGTGCGCCAATTTGAAATGCTGGTTCATTCCGACTTATTAAGCAGATATGTATATGACTTGGCAAATGTTGCAAAAGAAGCGATATGGATTGATGGACTTCAAAGCTTTCAATATGATGATAGTCATCAAAAATGAGGACGACCTCTTCCGGAATGTCCATCAGCCTATTTATCAGATTGATAATCATTTGTTCGTAAGAGAACTTTAACGTCGGCTGCAATAAAGTTTCATAGATACCCCCCATTTCCGGATTGATTTTATCCAATGAGGCGATTACATACGCCCAAAAACGAAGCACATCGTTGTCACCTTCATCAAGCGACACCCAACAAGCGTTAATTTGTTGATCTCGGACCCAATCACTTACGACCGTGGACTTCCCATATCCGGGTGGGGCCGAAACCACTGTGAGTTTGCATTGTAGGGCACCATTTAATTTATTGTAGAGTCTGTCTCGGATTAGGTGATGATTGGGTGGGTGGGGCAGGTGAAATTTAGTTGATAATAGAAAATTTCGGTTCGGAAAGTTTTCCCGATTATTATGTGTCGATAAATTAGTAACCAACTCACTATCCTCTCTTTCTATAAAAACCATAGGGACGGTTCTGGCGGTCTCCACTAACCTCATAAAACCATGAGAACCGTCCCCGTGGTTTCAGCCTTTCTGGTTACACCAAAGTGGCGGTCCCCATGAATCCCCCCAAACTCAAGATTTACTTCTGATATTCTTCTAGTTACAAATGTCTCTGGATTATCTGCAATTAATACTGCATTTATTTTTGCCCATACTTTTTCCAAAAGTAAAACTCCTTTCCATACAAACATTTCCTATAAATTATTATTCTATAAATAATACATCAAAACCTTGGTTGGACTTCACTGCTTGGTGTATTTATATACAAACTACCGGAAAGGTGTGGTAAAATTCATTTTAACAAGCAATAAATTCCAATACAAAGCAGGTGTTTACGCGTGTCCTCTGAAAAAGAAGTGAATCTTTATTTTGTTCGGCATGGTGAGACCCATTTTAATGTAGAGAAACGATTACAGGGATTTTGTGATTCACCACTTACAGATAAAGGAATTGAACAGGCTAAATCTGTAGGAATCGGTTTATCTGATATAGAATTTAAAGCAGTATACGCAAGTGAAAGCCAGAGAGTAGTAGATACAGCTAGGTATGCCATTGGCCATCGAAACATCCCCATCATTACTGATTCACGTCTAAAGGAAATGAACTTTGGTGTTTTGGAATCACTATTACAAACGGAAATTCTAGCTCAATATGGGAATATCCTAGAGACATTATTTAGTCTTAACGATTTAAATATGTCAGCACCTGAAGGGGAATCCTACTTACAGCTTTTTTCACGAACAAGCTCTGCTATCGATGAAATCATTCATAAGCATAAAAATGAGGGTGGAAATGTTCTAGTATTTTCACATGGGGTAACAATAGGCAACTACTTAATGCAATTAGCAAAAATGAACGGTTATACTCACCATGAAAATTGCAGTGTTTCTGTGGTCAAATATTTGAACGGTGAATTTTATGTAGACAGGATTGCTGACACTTCTTTCAGAGATAAATACTACCTAAAATAAAATCCAATCATAAATCTACTAGGTTAAGGAAAGGCAATCCCAGAGCATAAATTCAGGAAAAAGCCGCATTCAGACAGGACCAAGCTCTTGCATTCAAGCTCCAGCCATAAACCTTGGAAGATATGATATAGTTCAGGATAACCAGGGTCAGCCCAACTCCTTAAGCTGCCCCATGAATCTCTATCCATTGTGTCTTCTAGATTACTAAGTGATAATCAGATAATAGTATTACTGATTTAATAGATTAATAAACTCTTTCATGAACCCCGGAAGATCAGGCCATGCGTGCCCCGAAACGAGATTACCTTGAACATGGAGAGGATTTGTTATATAGGTTGCCCCAGCTGCTTCTACATCCGGCTTACAGGCGATATAGGCGGTCAATTCTCGACCTTCCAAGTATTGACGAACGGTTGTTAACACCTGACCTGCATGGCAAATGGCCCCAACAGGTTTATTTGCTTCAAAAAAATGCGCGACAATTCTTGGAACATTTTCATTTAAGCGAATGTATTCCGGAGCCCGTCCTCCTGGAATAATGAGCCCATCGAATTCGTCCGGATTTACTTCTTCAAAAGCTAAATGTGCTTCAATTAAGTATCCTTTGCTTTCCGTATAAGTATCCCAGCCGATAAAGTCATGGACAACAGTTTGCAGCTTCTTCTTTGATGGTGCTGCTATTTGTACATTAAGGCCTTCTTCAAGACAACGAAAATACGGACCAATGCCTCTACAGCATCTCCTGCTAGGATTAATACTTTTTTTGACACTTTAAAAACTCCCCCTGTTAAAAAATTAGGCTTTTGCCTTTATTTATATATTCTTAATGCTTCTAATAATTTCCTTAAATTCAAAAATAAATGTATTTGGCAATTAAAAAATGCTGTTTATGGCAGTATGTTTTTTGAATGTAAGAAAGACGAAAACATGCAAGAAATGAATAAAAACTTACATATTTTCGGCTTATTGATAACTCTAAATATTAAACTAAAGCACCCCCTATAGTTTAAGTAGAAACCTTCACAATAACTTCCATATTTAACATAATCCAATCCCTATAATGTGTTTTTTCAGAATCTGGAACAATACAAAAGACGCCCTCTTATTAAAGAAAAGCGCCCTTTTCTGGAATAAGGCAATATGTCAGATATTTACCTCCCAATCCTCTGCACGATTCTTCACATACATTATTTGTCAGCTAATGTTAACTTACTAGCGCTATCGAACTGTTACATTCAAGATTTTAACTCTATAGCGCTACACGGATAAATAAAGGAGCTCTTCTTCTGGAATGAATTATAGCATGCAAGGAAAATCCAAGCTTTGACATCTGCGTTAACCTTAAATCGAGCATAAAGAGTTTCATAAAAACATACCATCTCCCCAAAATTTACTATATTTCTCTTACTGCTTTAACAAATTCTTGGACCATTTCCCTAAAACACAAGAGAATAATTTGGTAAATATGTATCAAAATTCAAAAAAATGAAACTCTTCCTCCCTCAAAGCGTATCTCTACATAGAAAGAGACAACAGGGATTTTACAGAGCGTCCTAACATAACTCTTTTCTATGATGATTCCGGGTAACAAAAAAGTCTTTGAAGGAGGTTTTTTACAACTATGATTTCTCGTTTCAAAAGTTGATAAAAGAAATAGTAAAGGTTATGAAACATTGTCGCACTGGAAATTAGCTTTGTCCTTTTTACTTGTGAAAAACTATACAATATAGAAATGGAAGGATGTAATAAATGGTTTCATCTAAAAGGTTTTCTGGATACAACTTACGCTATCTTCAAAAAGATTTGATTGCCGGGTTAGTTGTTGGGATTGTTGCGATTCCTTTAGCAATGGCTTTCGCTATTGCTTCAGGGGTAAGACCAGAGTATGGACTCTATACGTCGGCAATTGCCGGAATCCTTGTTTCTCTTTTTGGAGGTTCTAAATTTCAAATTGCAGGCCCGACTGGAGCCTTTGTCCCGGTTTTATTGGGAGTGGTGATCCAGTTTGGATATGAAAAGCTGTTAATCGCCGGCTTCTTGGCAGGGTTTTTAATTCTTCTTATGGGTGTGTTTAAATTAGGAAGGTATATTAAATTTATCCCTCGTCCAGTGGTAATCGGCTTTACTGCTGGAATTGCCGTGATTATCTTTTCTGGCCAGATTGCCAATTTCCTGGGGCTTAAAAACTTAAAAAAAGAAGAAGCCTTTCATTTGAATATGAAAGAAATTTTAATTAATTTAAATACAATCAATATATACAGTATTTTAACAGCAAGTATATGTTTAGCTATTGTCATATTAGCACCAAAATATTTGCCTAAAATTCCAGGTGCCTTGTTAGGATTAATGGTTTCAACTGTTGTTGCTGCACTGTTCTTTCCAAATCAGGTAGCAACCATCGGTTCAACTTATGGGGCCATTCCGAATGAATTACCAAAATTCGGATTTCCTGAGTTAACGATCAATGTAGTGATTGAACTCCTTCCTGCTGCTTTTATCATTGCCATGCTTGGGGGGATTGAATCATTATTATCTGCCTTAGTAGCAGACAACATATCCGGCAGTAAGCATGATAGTAACAAAGAGTTGATTGGACAGGGATTGGCCAATATCGTCACCCCTTTATTTGGAGGAATTCCTGCCACTGGTGCGATTGCTCGAACGGCGACGAATATTAAAAACGGTGCGTTTTCACCTATATCAGGTGTCATACATGGTGTTGTCGTATTACTAGTGTTAATATTGTTAGCTCCATATGCCTCCGCCATTCCCTTGGCCAGTATGGCTCCCATTCTTATGTATGTCGCATGGAATATGAGTGAGCGCATAGAATTTGCCCATATTTTAAAATCAAAAACGATGGACTCGCTTGTATTAATCTCTAGCTTTCTGTTAACCGTTTTTATAGATTTAACTACAGGTGTTGGAGCAGGTCTGATTCTAGCTCTCCTTGTTTTTGTCATCCGAATAAGTAGTACGTTAAAAGTATCAAAGGTTTTACCGGATCCAAACGATAAACTAGTAAAACCCGAAATGGTCAAGCAAGGTTCAAACTGCCCACAAATTAATATTTACACTGTAGAAGGTCCATTATTCTTTGGCACCACCGAGCAGTTTGAGGAGGAAATGGAAGAAATTTTGCGTTTAGAACCAAGAGTGCTCCTGTTAAGATTGAGTAAAGTTTCCATCGTGGATTCGTCTGGGGAGGCCCTCCTCATGAATCTTGTAAAAAGATTCAAGGATAGTAACCAACAAGTAATATTTTCTGGTATCCAGCCGCAATTGGAAGATTTATTTAAGAAAACTGGTTTTTATCAATTGGCAGGTGAGGAAAATTTCTTTGCCCATACAGGTGATGCTATCAATTATGCTCTCTCAAAACTGGATGTTAAGCGATGTAAAGGGTGTAAACATTTTTCTTTTGCAGAATGTTCAACCCTCTCAAAAGAAGAAGCAAACCCTAAAGCAAAAAGAAAAACAAAACGTGAGCTTGGGTTAATTTAATTGGACATCCCCCTTTTTAGGGAGCTGATGTTAATAAAACATCCTAAATCATTAAATGGAGGAAAAAATTATGACCACGATTTCTAAAATTCTCGATTTCAACAAGGATTTTGTTGATCAAAACCGGTATGAGGAGTTTAAGACGACAAAATTTCCAGATAAAAAACTAGTCATCCTAACTTGTATGGATACTCGTTTGCTGGAATTGCTCCCCAAAGCAATGGGTCTAGGAAATGGGGATGCGAAAATAATCAAAAACGCCGGGGCTATTATCTCTCATCCTTTCGGCAGTATCATGCGCAGCATTCTAGTCGCTATTTATGAACTGAAGGCTGAAGAAGTGTGTGTGATCGGTCATCATGGATGTGGCATGGTAGGTCTAGAAGCATCCTCTATTCTAAAAAAAGCAAAACAGAATGGAATTGACGAGGAGCGGATCGATATTCTCACAAACGCTGGGATTGATTTGTCCAGGTGGCTGACGGGTTTTCAATGTGTAGAAGAAAGTGTCGCCAACAGTGTCCGTTTAATTAAAAGTCACCCATTATTCCCTAAAAATATCTCTGTTCATGGGATGGTGATTGATCCTGAAACAGGAAAATTGGATTTGGTGATCGACGGATATAAAGATATAAAGTCAAACAGCACAAACATACCCGTCTTATAAGTGAGGTGTCTAAATGATTCCCCACTAGCAAGTTTCGAGGGAATAACTTAGGACATTTTCAGAAAGATGCAGTTGTTGGATTGATCGTCGGTATTGTAGCGATTCCTTTAGCGATGGCCTTTGCCATTGCTAAAGGAGTAAGACCGGAATATGGACTCTACACAGCAATTATTACCGGAATCATGGTTTCTCTTTTTGGAGGGTCGGCTTCTGCTTCGGGAGAGGCGAAAAAAGCTAAAGAAGAGGTTATCTACGAAGCAAAAGAGATCAAAGATGTTGAAAAACTATTTGAAAGGGCAAAAAATGGAGAGAGTGACCTACCAAAAGAGCAGAAACAGAAATTAGCTCCAAATCATGCTGTATTAAAAGGAAACAGTAAAACGAAAAATCTAAATGTCTTATCTACTACACAGCTATTAAAAGTGACAAAGAAAGATGGTAATGAAGTAAAGACCTATAAGCGTTGTTTTCATTTTTTGGGGATTGATTTGCCTAGCTTGCCGGGTATGTGTCGGGATCACTTATAGAAATCTATCGTATTTGCAAAAATGGCTCGTAGTTATTAAAAGAAAAGCAATAGATAGATAAAGAAATGGTAAACCTTGCAATAGAGATTCCTTAAATATATCTTTCATTCCTGTTTATAAATTGCATAAGGAAACGGATAAACATCATTAGAAGAAAGGTGCTTATAAATGTGTATATCCATGTCCATGTATGGTATTTAATTAATTCGGTATATCTTTCAAAAAAAAACTCAATTATCGTTAAAACAGTGGTGTACAAAATACATTGTAGAACAATGTTGAGATATCTTGAACGATAAGTCGTTTGATAAAAGTAAATACAAACAACTGGAAATAGAAGATTTTCATAAAGAAGGCTGGAACTAAAATAGTTACTTAAAAATCTCACTGGATATTCGAGCATTTTCTCTTCTACAACAAGGACACCAAAAAACGTTGAAAAACAAGAGGCCAATGAAAAAATTAAAATCCAATTTTTGATTGGTGGTTTTCTTAAACTAGAAAACAATAGGGTGATCCCGATTATGAGCAGTGACCACAATATTATTCTTTCCATAGATAAAATATCCCCCTATCTTTACTTTGCTTATCAATGAGTATAACCAAAGTAAAGATAAAAGATTTTATCAATTGCATAAAACCCATTAAAAAAGACGCTTTCCGGAAAAGCGCACGTTTGTTTAATAAAGCCTGGGTGATAATAGGCCTGCCGCTTATGTACACAGCAATGTGGACAGTGATGAAGTACTTTATTATGTGGACGGTTACTTTATGAGTCGCCGCGGTATTGAAGAGGGATCGATTACCCTTCATCCAAGCGGTCTACCACATCCAGGAAAAATTGAAGCAAGTATAGGAAAAAAGAAACACAGGAACTTGCTGTTATGGTTGATACATTCAGCCCGCTGTATTCGTGAAAAAGGCACATGAGTTAGTATGAGCAGCTGGCTATCAATAAATTCAATAATAGTTTAATTACTGTAACAATAATTAAAATACAAAACAAAAAGTCTTAATCCCTATAATTGGAGGAATTAAGACTTTTATTTCATTATATACATAAGCAATAGTTTCTTAGACAATTTCTGATAGCTTTTCATTCCCCTGATCAATATATAATTCTTTGACCTTAACATGTGACGGCAGCAGCGGATGATTGCGTATGATGTTGACAGTTTTTTGTACGCTATCCGTTAAAGTTTTGCCTCCATGTAGCCATACACTTACCGTACCCTCAGGAAATTCCGGCATGCAATTTTTAAAAAGATAATCCAATGTTTGAATCTTGTCCTGTAATTCTTTGTTTTTATATATTTTGTTCAGTATATCCCCAGTATTCTTTTGATAATCATTTGTGGAGACCACAACGATTTCCTCAACATTATCCTGATACACAGCAATAATGATGTCCCTCATTAAATCGTCGAAGGGGTGTGAAACGACTGGCTGATATGTTTGTAAGATGATCATGTTTTCCGGATTGACATTGGTTTCTTCTTTAATGAATCGTTCTAATTTCTGCTCCATTCCAATCACAAATAGTACTTTTTTCTTTTCATCTCTAGACATTAAATTCACCCCATTAATGTTTTGAATTTTGTTCCAAATAAGTTTCCTGACTCTTTCTTATATGAAAAATGCGCAAGTCCGAACTTATCCTTTTGTTTTTAACATAATTTGCTTTGCAGGTCACTGGAAAGCTTAAAGACCATTACTCGATCTCCAGTTTGTGTACTAATATCGGTGTGAAAACTTACTACTTCTTCCCCTGTTATCGTTAAGATAATTTCTTTTAAATCATCCAGACCGGATTCCACTAAACTGTTGCGATGTTCTTTTACTGATAACAATCCTTCTTTATCCAGACATACTGTATATTCAGCAGCAGTTAGTATACCGCGGAGTATTACAATCACCATATCCCGTAAGATATCCGATTTAACAGATACGGAGCCTCGTCCAAGATAATTTTTCTCCCAATGTGTTAAAGCTTTGCTTATTTCAGCTTCAAGTGTTCCTTTTGTTTTTTCCATACCGATTCCTTTTCCTTTTTTCAAAGTACATTCATAGATGGCCAAATATTGCTTATAATATTCTAAAAAACAATCTTTTCCTCCCATGTGACGACTTTCTTTCGGAAATCTTTGTACCATTGCTACAAAAGCGCCGGAAAGAAAAGCAGCCTTCACACAAGGACATATATATATAAACCGGGAAAGAGGTTAAGACCAACTCTCCCAGTGTCCTTCCGGATCAATGGACGCAAGCCGAATCCATCCGTTTTTCACTTTTTGATGAAAGGCATGATCGTGGTCCAGCATCCGTTTCACATAGCCCCTCGGTGCTTGGATGACCACCAGCAAACGCAGTGGCTCATGATATGCCTCTTCATCCGATTTCATAACAGACTGCCAGGGAAGTCCGGATAATAAGTCACTGGCGTTCCCCTGCATAACCCCGAGACCGGCTGTCACGGTTTGGGTTGTTTTATTCCCGCTGCCATAATAATGAGGGGCAACAGTAGATGCATAATATTGCAGGTTAATCCATTGAGCTACCGTTGCCGGACCGGAAATAATGTTGGCGAGAATAGCACCGTTTTTATCCTTCTTCCAGTTATAATTGTTGAGGAAAACTCTTCCTCCCAGATTGCAGTCTTGGGTCAGCCGGCGTTCCCCAATGATAAACGCAGCGTTACGTGCCAAGCCCCATTCCGGACGGACCTCACTCCAATCTTCTGAAAGGCGCTGCGCCTCAGCCTTCGGATTCTTGAGATGGGTTCCGAGATTTGGCAATTGCGGAATCCGCTCGGCATTGGCTTCCTCACTCACCTTTGGCAACGCCGCTTGGACACGTTTAAATGCTTCCTTAGCTTCAGCTGATAGTTCCGGAACATAAAGCCAACGTAATTCATCAAGTGTGGTAATATGCTCGGCAGCTGCAAAAACGGTTTCTTTCGGAATGATAATTCCCTCTGTTTCGAGGCTCTTCCTTACGTTTGGAAGATTACACAAGGCTGCCAGCACCCGTGCATTGAATCCGCTTGATGCTCCTCCGCATGCACCGCAGTCGAGTGCGGAACGATATGGATTGTTCGTGCTGTGACTTCCATGTCCGCAAATAACCACTAGTGGTGCAAATTGATCGGTGAGTCCCATCATTTTTAGTGCTTGCCGTACATAGTGTACTTTTTCTTTCACGGAAAATCCAATTGGCAGATCTGTTTCCGATTTTTGCGTATAGTCAAGTGAGAGTTCCGTGGATGGTTTATGCAGCCATGTTTCGAGCAATTTACTTAATGTCCGGCCTGCACTCCGAGGCATAAAGCTGCGAGCCAGCGTTTGCAGGCTGAGCCAGGGACCGCTAATTTCCGGAAGCACCATGCTGGAAACCAAATTATGTTTCATCGTTTTAAATGTATAACCGAGTGAACTGACTACCTGATGCCGTTGTTGAAAGGATTCAAACTCTGGTGAATACTCTTTTACTTTGTATTGCGGTTTAAACATTACCGGCAAAGAGTTATGCGTGTGGTTACTGCCAAGCTCGCAGGTTTCAATCGGCAATCCGAAAAAGCCTGCTGTTCCAAAGGTCTCAAAATCTCCTGCTTTTTCAAGTTTGCGGCGAAAAGGCTCTGAACGCACATCAATACAAAATACAAATTGAGCGAGTGCCGGCTTTACATTTTCTGCCGCTACAGTAGGCTGTTGGGATGTAATCATCGTCTTCAATTGGTCTTCATATGTTTTTTCCCATGCTTCAAGCAAAAGCCGATTGCGCAGAATCTTATCAAAACGATACGCAAGGGCCAAACGTGCCTTTATTTCTGTAGAGGATAACTGTAACCAAACATTGATTGGTAGGTTCCCCCATTCCGCCCAAGCTGCAATTAATGGTTCTAGATTTACTTTATCATTTCTTTTTTCAGGCAAGGGAAGACAGGGTTTAACTAAAGCCCATTCCATCGAAATTCGTACAGCTAAATACTCAAGCAGCAGTGAAGTTTCTTCGGCTGATTGCTGTGAGCGCCAAAGCATCATTCCCCCCCAGCCCGGCAAAGCAAGGAAATGCGCTTCAAAATAGTCTTGGATTTCCGAGAAAGGAATTTCCAGTATAAGCAAAACTTCCATTAAGGCAGCGTCTGCTTCTACCGGCAACTCACTTAGTTGTTTACGTACCTTACGGCTAAGTGCCGGGTCATGCTGGACTAGTTTCCGCCACGCATGATAGAAACCTTCTTCCCGATTAGGCATCGACCAGACAGCCTGGGACTTATCCAAAAACAATTTACACCACTTGATAATATGGCGGTTTAACTCGTGTGCTGCATTCACCCTTCCCAGTTGTTCCAAGCGCTGACTATAGGTTTTGACCGAATGTTTTTCTGTCATTTGGGATGTAAAACGGTTTAGTTTTCTTGCCATGCTTTTTAACTCAGGTGCTTCCAAAGTACTTGAATATGGTTGATTCTGTAAAAGTGCAGCCCGGCAAAACCGCTCTGCGACCTCACGCGGCAACTCCAAAGACTGTGAGTTTAGCCAATGTTGAAATCCCTTTTCTAAAAAATCCTGATGAATCTCTCCTCGATCCCGTGCAGACTGAAATACGGAATCATTGGGGTAGATATCTACATCACAAGTATCTTTGAGCCAGCGTGCCGTTTTTTCAAACGGTTTTCCCTCCAAGCCTACCCAGGGGTTGCGTGCTGCAAATGTGTTAATAGGCCCGAGCGGTACAATGACGCTGCTAGCAGATTT
>NZ_JAGGQY010000043.1:0-166962 GCF_018613105.1 Bacillus sp. ISL-77 | reverse complement strand
TGCCCACGTGTTACTCACCCGTCCGCCGCTAATCAACAGGAGCAAGCTCCTATTGATTCGCTCGACTTGCATGTATTAGGCACGCCGCCAGCGTTCGTCCTGAGCCAGGATCAAACTCTCCAAGAAAGTTGATTAGCTCATTTTGTTACGTTGGCTTAGTTTCGTAATTGAAACTAAAATTTTTGTTTGTTTGCACAATTTTGTTTGTTTAGTTTTCAAAGAACAATTTCTCTATCGCCCGTAAGCGACTTAATTAATATACCATCTGTAAAAATTAAAGTCAACAGTTTTTCTATCTTTTTTTACTATGAACAATATAATAACTCTTTCTTACTATTACATCTCTATTTTAGAATTCATGGACATAAGAAAAGGAGCACATTTATTGTGTGCCCCCTCTACTTTTTTATTCTACATCCTCGTTTGTTTCAACCTCATGATTTTCTTCAGGAGAGACTCCTTCAGCTTCATTTGAATCATTTTCAAGGATTTCTTCCTCTTCTTCTTCTTCTTCTTTCTCTACTTTTGCCACAGTGGCAACATATTCATCTTCGCTTTCCTTCATACTAATAAGCTTAACACCTTGAGTATTTCGTCCCATTTTGGAAATACTGCCAACATCCATTCGGATGAGGACACCACCTGTGGTAATAAGCATCAGGTCCTCTTCACCTGTTACCGCACGCATCGAAACAAGGTCGCCATTTTTTTCTGTAACATGGCAGGTTTTAATCCCTTTACCGCCTCTGCCTTGGATCCGGTATTCTTCCGCTTTGGTACGTTTACCGTAACCATTTTTCGTTACAATTAACACATCATTCGTTTCCTCTAATACTTCCATTCCGACAACTTCATCGTCACTATCGAGCGTAATGCCTTTCACACCAGTGGCTGTTCGTCCCATTGATCGAACATCTGTTTCCGGGAAACGAATCAGCATACCCTTCTTCGTACCGATAATCATATGCTTTGTGCCATCAGTTAAGCGGGCAGAGATTAGTTCATCCCCTTCACGCAAACTTAGAGCAATTAGGCCGTTGTTGCGGATATGTGCAAACGATGTTAACGGAGACCGTTTTGAAATCCCTTCTTTAGTCGTAAAGAATAAGAACCAATCATCTACAAATTCCTCAACGGGAATGATTGCATTGACCCATTCTCCCTTTTCGACACCAAGGAGATTGATAATTGGTATCCCTTTCGCTGTTCGGCTGTATTCAGGGATTTCATATCCTTTAGAACGGTATACCTTCCCTTTATTTGTAAAGAAAAGGATCGTATCATGTGTTGAAGTGGTGATCAAGTGTTCAACAAAGTCATCCTCGTTTGTACCCATTCCTTGGATTCCCCGTCCGCCTCGTCTTTGGGCACGATAGGTGGAAACAGGGAGACGTTTAACATAACCGTTATGGGTTAAAGAAATGACGATATTCTCACGAGGAATTAGATCTTCATCCTCAATATTTTCAATTCCGCCTGTCACAATTTCTGTACGGCGCTTGTCATTGAAACGTTCTTTTATTTCAGTCATTTCCTCACGGATAATTTCAAGGACCTTTTCCTCATCCGCTAAAATTGCCTTTAACTCAGCAATAAGTGCCATGAGGGCCTGATATTCATCCTCAATCTTTTCTCTTTCCAAGCCTGTTAAACGTTGCAAACGCATATCAAGAATTGCCTGGGCTTGTTTTTCAGAGAGGTTAAATTCTGTCATTAAGCCTTCGCGGGCAATATCAGTTGTTTGCGAGTTACGGATAAGCGTAATGACAGCGTCTAAATTGTCGAGTGCAATTCTTAATCCTTCTAGAATATGGGCACGTGCTTCTGCCTTACGTAATTCAAACTCAGTTCTTCTGCGAATAACGACTTTTTGATGATCTAAGTAATGAACTAAGCATTGCTTAAGAGTCAATACCTTCGGATGTCCATTTACGAGGGCCAGTGTGTTAATTCCAAAGCTAGTTTGAAGAGCTGTATGTTTATATAAATTATTTAAAAGGACATTGGCATTCGCGTCTTTACGAACCTCAATAACAATCCGCATACCTTTACGATCGGATTCATCTCTGAGGTCTGTAATGCCTTCAACTTTTTTATCGCGCGCTAATTCAGCGATTTTTTCAACTAATCTCGCTTTATTTACTTGGTATGGTAATTCATTAACAATGATAACTTCTTTACCATTTGCTTTTTGTTCGATTACTACTTTAGCACGAACAGTTATTGATCCTCTGCCTGTTTCATACGCCTTACGAATACCGCTCCTGCCCAAAATGATTCCGCCTGTTGGGAAATCTGGACCAGGGATAATTTCCATGAGCTCTTGCGTCGTAATTTCAGGGTCATGACTAATTGCCAAGACTCCATCTATAACTTCTCCAAGCTGGTGTGGCGGGATATTGGTAGCCATACCAACTGCAATTCCCGTTGTACCGTTTACTAAAAGGTTAGGGAATCTTGCTGGGAGAACAACCGGCTCCCTTTCTTCACCATCATAGTTATCTTGATAATCAATCGTATCTTTGTTTATATCTCTTAATAATTCCATTGAGATTTTAGACATTCTCGACTCTGTATAACGCATTGCTGCCGCCGCGTCACCATCGACAGAGCCAAAGTTTCCATGTCCATCTACAAGCATATAACGATAGTTAAAGTCTTGTGCCATCCGAACCATCGTTTCATATACGGCAGAGTCACCATGCGGGTGATACTTACCGATTACATCCCCAACGATACGGGCTGATTTTTTATATGGTTTGTCTGAATGCATGCCAAGATCATGCATAGCATATAGAATACGGCGATGAACTGGTTTTAACCCATCCCGAACATCTGGGAGGGCACGAGAAACGATAACACTCATCGCATAGTCAAGGAAGGAAGTTTTCATTTCTTGACTAATATTAATATCTTTTATTTGAGGATTTGGTGTGTCAGCCATACTTGTTACCTCCTTTCACCTTTTCTTTAAATATCTAAATTCTTCACGTACTGCGCATTTGCTTCAATAAAATTACGGCGTGGTTCTACTTTTTCACCCATTAACATATCAAAAGTTTCATCCGCTTCAATAGCGTCATCAAGATTAACCTGAAGCATACTTCGTCTAGCAGGATCCATGGTTGTTTCCCATAATTGCTCAGGGTTCATCTCTCCCAAACCTTTGTAACGCTGAATATTAGGCTTCGGTGTACTTGGAAGCTCCGCGAATATCCGGTCAAGTTCTTTGTCATCATAGGCATATTCAATTCGTTTACCTTGTTGGACTTTATATAGCGGCGGCTGAGCAATATAGATATAACCAGCCTCTAACAGTTGTCTCATATAACGATAAAAGAACGTCAAAATAAGTGTTCTAATATGTGCACCATCAACATCGGCATCCGTCATGATAACGACTTTATGATAACGAGCCTTAGAAATATCAAATTCTTCCCCAATTCCCGTTCCAATCGCCGTGATCATTGCCCTAACTTCATTGTTAGAAAGAATTTTATCAAGACGAGCTTTCTCAACATTAAGGATTTTCCCTTTTAACGGCAAAATGGCTTGGAAATGACGGTCACGTCCTTGCTTCGCTGAACCACCGGCAGAATCACCCTCAACGATATAAATTTCACTTTCCGCAGGATCTTTCGATGAACAGTCAGCTAATTTTCCAGGTAAACTGGAAACCTCTAAGGCACTTTTCCGGCGTGTTAATTCCCTTGCTTTCTTAGCAGCTAGTCTTGCACGTGCGGCCATTAAACCTTTATCAACAATTTTTCTAGCTACGGTTGGGTTTTCTAATAGAAACTTATCGAAAGTACTGGCAAAAACAGTATCCGTAATTGCTCTGACTTCAGAGTTTCCAAGCTTTGTCTTTGTTTGACCTTCAAATTGGGGATCAGGATGTTTAATGGAGACAATTGCTGTTATACCTTCACGAACATCTTCACCAGAAAGATTGGTATCATTCTCTTTGATTAAGCTATTTTTCCGAGCGTAATCATTTATAACCCTTGTTAACGCCGTTTTAAAACCGGATTCATGCGTTCCACCTTCATAGGTGTGGATATTATTTGCGAAAGAGTAAATGTTATCTGTATACCCTTCGTTATATTGGAGTGCGACTTCAACACTAATGCCGTCACGCTCTCCTTCCATGTAAATCGGTTCTTCATGAACCACTTCTTTAGTGCGGTTTAAATGCTCAACATACGATTTAATTCCGCCTTCGTAGTAGTATTCATTGCGTTTATTTTCAACACGCTTATCCACAATCGTGATTTTTATTCCTCTGTTTAGGAAGGCAAGTTCGCGAAGGCGAGTGGCAAGAATGTCATATTCATAGACCAATGTTTCAGTAAAAATCTCACCATCTGGTTTAAAGTGCGTAACTGTACCTGTGATATCAGTTGTTCCAATGACCTCTAATTCTTGAACTACCGCGCCGCGTTCAAATTTGATTGAGTAAATTTGACCATCCCTGTGTACATATACTTCAAGTTCCGTGGAAAGGGCATTAACTACTGACGCACCAACACCATGCAGTCCTCCGGATACCTTATATCCTCCGCCGCCGAATTTACCGCCGGCGTGCAGCACAGTCATAATGACTTCAACCGCTGGTCTACCCATTTTTTCCTGAATTCCGACTGGGATTCCACGGCCATTATCCTTTACCGTGATGCTGTTGTCTTCTTCAATAATGACATTGATTTCATCACAGAAACCAGCCAGCGCCTCGTCAATACTGTTATCAACAATTTCCCAAACAAGATGATGAAGACCTTTACCACTTGTTGAACCAATATACATACCGGGTCTTTTTCGAACAGCTTCAAGTCCTTCAAGAACCTGTATCTGATCCGCACCATATGCTTCTTCGACTGCTTTTTGTTCCAAAGTCATGCTTGTTCACCTGCACCTTCTGACAAAAATATATCTATATCGTTAATTAAAAAATAAATAAATATCAAAATTCATGTATATTCATTTGAGTTGATCGTTTCTTTAAAGTTCCTGAAGAAATCGGGGATAAGTAAACATTGTCATATGTAATAATGACTGATTTAAAGGGGTTTTTCGACAGATTGATTACCTTTTCTTTACGTTGACTGATGAACTCCTCTACAAGCGGCGAGTTGTTTGCACTCTCTTTATCCAAGATAGAAATAATATCTCTTGCCCTAATATTAATATCTTCCCCGATATGGATATACATGGTTCACCTCAATTAATTTTCTTTATGACACCAGCTTCAACGATAAACGTTGAAGCTTCCCTTAATGTTTGATGGTCAATACCCTCGACACTTGTGGTAGTCACGAAGGTTTGAACTCTTCCTTGGATGGTATTAAGCAAGTGAGACTGCCGATAGTCATCTAATTCCGATAAAACATCATCTAGCAGTAAAATGGGATATTCACCAATTTCAGCAGAAATTAATTCAATTTCAGCAAGCTTTACTGAAAGTGCTGTGGTACGCTGCTGACCTTGTGATCCAAATGTTTGAACGTCTCTACCGTTCACATAAAAAAGCAGATCATCACGATGGGGACCGAAAAGCGTAGTACCTCGCTCAATTTCCCTTGTTCTAACCTTGCTGAATTTTTCTTCAAAGCATGCTATCATCTTCGACAAATTTTGAGCTTCTAATACCTCTACTGACGGTTTATAGGTAATTTCGAGCGTTTCCAAGCCTCTTGAAATCCCTTGATGAATCGGTTTTGCCCAATTCTGAAGTAAGCGCAGGAATTCAAACCTTTTCGCCACAATTTTCACAGCCATCTGGATAAATTGTTCCGTTAATATCTCAAGCATGGTCTGATCGGTCTGTTTTCTGATCTGTAACATTTTCAAAAAATGATTACGCTGCTGGAGAATTTTTTGATATTGACTCATATCATGTAAATAAATGGGCGATACCTGTCCAATTTCCATATCAATAAATCGCCTTCGGACCTGCGGGCTGCCTTTCACTAAGTTAAGGTCCTCAGGAGCAAACATAACCACATTCATATTGCCTACATATTGACTTAATTTTTGCTGCTCAATATGGTTGCATTTTGCTTTTTTGCCCTTTTTAGAAATAATTAATTGCAGCGGCAATGAGCTGTGTTGTTTTTGAACCCTACCCTCTATTTTAGCATACTCTTGGTCCCAGCGAATAAGTTCTTTATCATTGGAGGTTCGGTGCGACTTCGCCATGGCCAAAACATAAATAGATTCCATGACGTTTGTTTTACCTTGGGCGTTTTCACCCAGGATGACATTTACTTTATTTTCAAATTCTACGAACAATTCTTCGTAGTTTCGATAATTTGTTAGCGCTAATTTTTCGATATACATGCAAACGACATCCTTTAGCCTTGCTACTCGGTAATTATTTTGATAATTACTCGGTAATCACAAACTCACCAAAACCAGCAATTTGGATTTTGTCACCGGTGCGCAGCTTTCTTCCTCTTCTTTGATCTTGTTCGCCATTAATCAATATATCATGTTCACTTAAAAACCATTTTGCCATGCCGCCTGATTGTATTACTTCAGCCAATTTAAGAAATTGACCCAGCGTAATAAATTCAGTATTGATCTTAATTTTTTCAGGCAAATCGTCACCCTCATTTCTAAAATGGTCTCAATACTTTATTTTACTAAATATTTCACAGAGATACAAAGGAAACTAAAAGAAAGCCACCAATGTGTGGTGGCATATGGGTTTAGGCTCTATAAATTTAGTATGTTCGAACGGGTAATATTAATTGCAAAATCGTTTCATCATGAAGCGGGCGAATGACGAACGGGCGCATGGCTCCAGTAAAGCTTACCCTAACATCTGTTCCTTCAAGCGCCTTTAATGCATCCATCATATATTTGGCACTAAAAGAAATCTTTAATTCTTCACCCTCGATGGCTTCGCTTTGAATTTCCTCGACTACCTTCCCAACCTCAGGAGTATTTGAAGAAATTTCAATAATTCCGCCTTCAATTGTCGAAAATTTGACAACATTGTTTCTGCCTTCTCTTGCTAATAATGAGGCCCGATCAATTGCATGTAAAAATTCCTTTGTATTTACCGTCACATCCGTTTTACTTTCATTGGGAATTAAACGAGAGGTATCCGGATAATTTCCTTCTAACAATCTGGAGAAAAATAATAAGTGCTTCGCTTTAAATAATATTTGATTCTCGGTAATAACAATATCAATTAAGTCATGGCTGTCATCAATAATCTTACTCAACTCATTCAAGCTTTTCCCTGGAATGACCACATTATAATTTTCGTTGTTCGCTATTTCGATCTTCGCCTTTCGAAGCGCGAGCCGGTGACTATCTGTTGCAATACAGTTTAGTTCCCCGTTTTCAACCTTCCAGTTTACACCTGTCAAGATGGGGCGTGTTTCTGAGGAGGACACTGCAAAATGAGTTTGGCGAATCATCGCTTTTAAAAGATCTGTTGCAATATGAAATTTATTATTTTCTTCGATCTGTGGAAGGTGAGGATACTCTTCAGCATCCAGGCCAATCAAGTTAAATTCAGATTTTCCAGAACGAATGACCGTTTGAAGCGAGCCTAAGACTTCAATTTCAACCGAATCAGTCGGGAGCTTTTTGACAATTTCACTAAATACCTTTGCTTGGAGAACGATCGCTCCTGCTTGTTTCAATTCAATAATTTCATCACCAGCATCCTCTTTTGGAATAAAGGATTCAATGGAAATATCGGAATCACTTCCTGTTAGGGTAACACCTTCTGATGTAGCTGTGATTTTAATTCCGGTTAAGATAGGGATTGTTGTTCTTGAAGTAACAGCCTTCATAACGTCTTGAACACTCTGAACTAACCGATCTCTTTGGATGATAAATTTCATCGCATGTATTCCTCCGTTTTAAGCATATTTTTTATAGCTATAACATAATATATTTTTTTAAAAAAAGAGTAGAAGTACTAGTAGGGCCTGTTGATATGTGGATAACTGGATTATTTCAACGGAAACACAGCCTATCCACATGTGGACAGACTGTGTGTAAATGCAAAGAAGTTATTCACATATTTGAAAGAAAAAAACACCAATAACTGCCTAAACTTTTAATAGTTCATGCAGTTCTTTCATTTGCCTTTGCAGCTGGGCATCGGTCTGAAGAAGTTTGGAAATTTTCTCATGTGCATGTATGACAGTCGTATGATCGCGGCCCCCAAATTCTTCTCCTATTTTTGGCAAAGAATAATCGGTTAATTCCCGTGATAGGTACATCGCAATTTGTCTAGGAAAGGCAAGCGACTTTGTCCGCTTTTTTGCCTTAAAGTCCTCGAGTTTTATACTAAAGAGTTCCCCGACTGTCTTCTGAATATCCAGAATGGTTATTACTTTAGGCTTTGAACTTGGAATAATATCTTTTAATGCCTCTGCTGCTAAATTAGCATTAATATCTTTATTGATTAAGGAAGAATAGGCGACCACTCGGATCAGTGCTCCTTCTAGCTCCCGGATGTTTGTATCAATTTGATTGGCGATATAAAGCATAACCTCGTTAGGTATATCTAATCCTTCAGCTCTAGCTTTTTTGCGAAGAATGGCAATTCTCGTTTCCAAATCGGGCGGTGTAATATCTGTAATCAATCCCCATTCAAACCGTGACCTGAGCCGGTCCTCTAACGTTGGAATTTCTCTAGGCGGCCGGTCGCTGGAGATAATAATCTGTTTGCTTTCCTCATGAAGAGCATTAAAGGTATGAAAAAATTCTTCTTGTGTTGATTCTTTTCCAGCTAAAAATTGAATATCATCTATAAGTAAAATATCGACATTTCGATATTTATTGCGGAAACTCTCTGCTTTATTATCACGAATCGAGTTAATAAATTCATTTGTAAATTTTTCAGATGATAAATAAACCACTTTTGCTGCAGGGTTATGATCTAAGACATAATGGCCAATTGCATGCATTAAGTGCGTTTTCCCTAATCCAACTCCTCCATAAATAAAGAGGGGATTGTATGCTTTGGCTGGTGCTTCGGCAACTGCCAGTGATGCAGCGTGGGCAAAACGGTTGCCTGAGCCAATAACAAACGTATCAAAAGTGTATTTCTGATTTAAAATACCCTGAGGAAATTCCCCATGGTCATCGTCCTTTTTTACCTTTTTTGGTGGCAGCAGGACATCACTTTCTGACTCGTTTTGATTTTGCGGAATGATAAACTTAACAGAAAGCTCTTCTCCGGTAATTTCATAGAGGATCCCAGAGATTAGCTGCGAATAACGCTCTTCCAGCCAATCACGAGCAAACTCATTGGGAGCAGTGATGATTAGCAAATCGCCTTGAAGGGAATGGGCCTTTGTGGACTTAAGCCAGGTATCAAAGCTTGGTTTGCTTATTTTTTTTTCTATATTGGCTAATGCAGCATGCCAAAGATCCGCAATATTTTCCAAATAATATCCCTCCTTTGTTGTGTTTTTTTTTATAAAATAACGCGCTTTTCGTAATTATACCGTCAGTACAACCTATTAATTTATAAATATACGAAATAGTGAATGTGGATAATAAATAATAAGGAAGTAAAATGGAGTTTCGACAATATCCACCTCTTGTGGACAACTTTCTGCAGTACCCTCGGATAAACTATCCACATGATATCCACAATTTGTGGATAACGTATTGTTGTGGATAAAGTTATTCAGAGTGAAAACACAAATATGATATCAAATTATTGCTTGATATGCAATGCCTTTTCGCAGTTTATCCACAACTGTAACAATATGTGCACAGTAATTGTCCACAAGTAGATATTTTGTGCAAAACCTGTCAATATCTTGTGTAGAATGTGAAAAAAATGTCGAAAATTTATCCACAGGATATTCGTACCTTCCAGGAGAAAGGGCTGGATGAATTATGGGAGTAAAAATAAGAATTCCACTTTCATGGTTAAGATCATTTCTTATAGCTATAGAATTTCTGGAAATTAGCAAATTCATGTTCAATAAAATTTGGAAATGGAAACAATAGTGAAGAGTAGTTGACAATTTTATGGTGAGGTCTTTATAATAAGTAAGACTGTCATTTAAACTTGATAGCTATTCCTCAGGGAGGTGTCATATAATGAAAAGAACATATCAACCAAATAGCCGTAAACACAGTAAAGTTCATGGCTTCCGTAGTCGTATGAGCTCAGCTAATGGCCGTAAGGTTCTAGCTCGTCGTCGTCTAAAGGGAAGAAAAGTATTATCAGCATAGACCACTGCAAAGTCAGTGGTCTTTTTTCTAATCCGACTGAAGGTGTTTTTATGAAAAAAGAGCTGCGTATTAAAAAAAATAAAGAATTTCAAGCGGCATTTCAAAAGGGCCAATCATTTGCAAATAGGCAGTTTGTCGTCTATTCATTAAAAAAAGAGGGACAAGACTATTTTCGAATTGGCCTGTCGGTGAGTAAGAAGATTGGAAATGCTGTGACAAGGAACAGAATTAAAAGGTATGTAAGACAATCCATTTTTGAACTGAACGAACAGTTAGCACCAGGGAATGATTACGTGATTATTGCCAGGAAACCAGCAGCTGAAATGGATTTTTTTGAGGTGAAAAAAAGTTTAACCCATGTACTTAAAGTTGGGAAGGTTTTGAAAAAGTGACTTTAAGGACATAATTTGCAAAGGAATTCGTTGAATATTTATATCCTATTGAAGACAATTCCTTTGCCTAAGTGCTAAAATACCTTTGAAATCATCCAAAATAAATTGTACATAGATTTGATTCTAAACTGTTCATTATCTTTATTGTAAGGAGGAAAATTTGGTTGAAAAAACGAATATTACTAGGTATTGGTTTACTTTCTGTATTTATGTTCCTGACAGGATGCAGTGAAATTAAGAAGCCAATCACATCGGAGAGTTCAGGCTTTTGGAATGAGTACATTGTCTATCCTTTATCCTGGTTGATCAAAGAAGGGGCGCTTATTCTCGGGGGCAGTTTTGGGTTATCAATTATTGTCGTAACTATCCTGATCCGCCTTGCGATTTTGCCGCTAATGATCAAGCAGACAAGAAGTTCAAAAGCGATGCAGGCATTGCAGCCAGAAATGGCCGAACTGAAAAAGAAATATAGTTCTAAAGATCAAAAAACACAGCAAAAGCTGCAACAGGAAACCATGGCACTTTTTTCAAAACATGGTGTAAATCCAATGGCTGGCTGTTTTCCATTAATTGTACAAATGCCAATTTTAATTGGTTTTTACCATGCCATCTCACGAACAAGGGAAATTGCAAACGATAATTTCTTATGGTTTGACCTTGGTGATAAAGATCCTTACTATATTTTGCCGATAGTGGCAGGTATAACCACGTTTATTCAGCAAAAAATTATGATGGCTGGACAAGATCAGAATCCACAAATGGCGATGATGCTTTGGATGATGCCAATCATGATTGTTGTTTTTGCCTTTAGTTTCCCTGCCGCGCTTTCGTTGTACTGGGTAGTAGGAAATATTTTTATGATTGTGCAAACCTATTTTATTAAAGGACCGGATTTGAAAATGGCAAAAGCATCCGGTAATGCGGGAGGAGCAAAAAAGTGAAACAGGTAACTGCTACAGGACAAACTGTCGAAGAAGCAGTAAAATCAGCTTTAGCTCAATTACAAACCAGCAAAGACCGCACAGATATTGATATTATTGATCAAGGGAAAAAAGGGATTTTCGGTATTTTTGGTTCACGTCCGGCTGTTGTAAAAGTAACCGTCATCATTGATCCCATTGAAGAAGCAAAGAAATTTCTTACTCAAGTAAGTGAACAGATGGGAGCGCCCGCAGAAATAGAAATCAAACGCGACGGTAAACATGTTCATTTTATTATGACGGGTGAAAAGATTGCGTTATTGATTGGAAAAAGAGGTCAAACATTAAATTCGCTTCAATATTTGACGCAATTAGTGCTAAATCGTTTTTCGAATCAGTATTTAACCGTGATCTTGGACGCGGAGGATTACCGAAAAAGAAGAAATGAAACGCTGATTCAATTAGCTCATCGTCTCGCCCAAAAGGTGGTTAAGTCAGGAAAAGATGTAACCTTAGAACCGATGCCTTCCTATGAGCGAAAAGTGATTCATGCTGCTTTATCTGATAATAAACGCGTCAAAACACTTTCTGATGGATCGGAGCCACATCGCTTTATTGTGATTACTCCAGCATCCAAAAGATAAGGATTTAAACTTAAAAACAAAATCACAAAGGCATCCTATTGAATGATAGGGTGTCTTTTTTTGTCGAATTTTAAAAAAATTAGCCTGTTGATAACATTCAATTTTTTCACATTTTTCGTTTTATTGTTATTCACATGTGGATAAGTTAAAATAATAATGAGATAGAAGTGAATTGTGGATTAATTATTTGGAAGAGGGTTTACTTTTTCCACAGAAAATGATGTGGTATTCTATTGTTTTGGAGAAAAAATATTTTTTATATAGATGAACCGATTTTTTAAATGTGAGGTGAAGGAAATGGAATCTGATACGATTGCGGCAATATCGACTCCAATGGGCGAGGGTGCGATTGCGATTGTGCGTTTGAGTGGGGATGAAGCATTCCCGATAGCAGACAAGCTATTTAGGAGTATCGGTGGGAAAAGGCTGACTGAAGCAGCAACCCATACGATCCACTATGGACACTTGATAGACCCTAATACGGGGCAAGTGGTTGAAGAGGTTATGGTGTCTGTCATGAAAGGGCCAAAAACTTTTACAAAAGAGGATGTTGTTGAAATAAACTGCCATGGCGGGATTGTTTCTGTGAATAGAGTTCTTCAGCAGGTGTTAACGAATGGAGCGAGACTCGCGGAACCGGGAGAGTTTACAAAAAGGGCATTTTTAAATGGACGGATTGATTTATCCCAAGCGGAAGCGGTAATGGATTTAATCAGGGCAAAAACGGACCGCGCGATGAACGTCGCCTTGGGACAAATGGAAGGGCGCCTGTCGAAATTAATTCGAAGACTACGGCAGGAAATTTTAGAAATCCTTGCCCATGTGGAAGTGAATATAGATTATCCAGAATATGACGATGTCGAAGAAATGACTCATAAGATGTTAGCAGAGAAGGCCCATTTTGTTCGGGAAGAGATCAAAAAGCTATTGCAAACGTCGGAACAGGGGAAAATTTTACGAGAAGGACTGTCTACTGCGATTGTTGGCCGTCCGAATGTAGGAAAATCCTCGCTATTAAACAGTCTAGTTCACGAAAACAAGGCGATTGTGACAGATATTCCTGGAACCACAAGGGATGTAATTGAAGAATACGTGAATGTTCGCGGTGTCCCATTGCGACTTTTGGACACGGCGGGAATTAGGGAAACAGAGGATATTGTCGAACGAATTGGGGTTGAGCGTTCCCGCCAAGTTTTACAAGACGCGGATTTGATTTTGCTTGTTTTAAATTACGCTGACAAGTTAAGCATGGAAGATGAGCAGCTTTTTGAAGTGGTCAAAGGGATGGATGTTATCGTTATCGTCAATAAAACAGATTTGCCGCAGCAAATTGACCTGGAGAAAGTGAATGAGTTAGCAAAAGAGCATAAGGTTGTCACTACTTCACTCCTTGAGGACCGTGGCGTCGATGAGTTAGAGGAAGCGATCGCTTCGTTATTTTTTGCAGGCTCGATTGATGCAGGCGATATGACCTATGTTTCAAACAGTCGTCATATTGCACTATTGCACCAAAGCTTAAAGACAATCGAAGAAGCGATTGACGGGGTCGAAATGGGTACCCCAATTGATATTGTTCAAATAGATTTAACAAGAACATGGGAATTACTTGGCGAAATCATTGGCGAGAGTGTCCACGAAAGCCTGATCGACCAACTTTTCTCACAATTCTGTTTAGGGAAATAGAAAGAGGAGTGACAACATGCAATACGAAGCAGGAAATTATGACGTCATTGTCGTTGGAGCAGGCCATGCCGGCTGTGAAGCGGGCCTTGCGGCTGCGAGACTTGGCGCCAAAACATTAATGATTACCATCAATCTTGATATGGTTGCCTTTATGCCATGTAACCCATCCGTTGGCGGACCAGCTAAGGGGATCGTCGTTCGTGAAATAGATGCTCTGGGCGGGGAAATGGGTCGAAATATTGATAAAACCTATATCCAAATGAGAATGCTGAACACGGGAAAAGGTCCAGCTGTCCGCGCGTTAAGAGCGCAGGCTGATAAATATGCTTACCAGCATGAAATGAAAAAAACACTCGAGGAAGAACCGAATCTAACATTACTCCAAGGGATGGTCGAGAAACTGATTGTCGAGGATGGAGTTTCTAAAGGGGTTATCACAAAGACAGGTGCGGTCTACCGCTCAAAAACGGTCGTCATTACAACCGGAACCTATTTGCGTGGGGAAATTATCCTTGGTGAGTTGAAATATTCAAGTGGTCCAAATAATCAGCAGCCATCCATTAAGCTGTCTGAACATTTAGAGGAGCTTGGTTTCGACCTTGTCCGATTTAAGACTGGAACTCCGCCACGTGTTAATAGTAATACGATTGATTATAGTAAAACAGAAATCCAGCCTGGCGACGAAGTTCCACGATCTTTTTCCTATGAAACAACGAAATATATTACGGACCAACTGCCATGCTGGTTGACCTATACAAATGAACGCACCCATCAGTTAATTGACGCCAATCTACATCGTTCTCCAATGTATTCCGGAATGATTAAAGGAACAGGACCAAGGTATTGTCCATCGATTGAAGATAAGGTCGTCCGCTTTAATGATAAGCCGCGCCATCAGATTTTCCTTGAGCCTGAAGGAAGACACACAAAGGAAGTCTATGTACAGGGTCTATCCACGAGCCTACCGGAAGATGTACAGCAGGAAATTCTTAAAACCGTTCCAGGACTCGAAAATGTGCAAATGATGAGAGCTGGATATGCGATTGAATATGATGCGATTGTGCCAACACAGTTATGGCCAACCCTGGAAACAAAAGTGGTTGAAGGACTGTATACAGCGGGTCAAATTAATGGAACATCCGGCTATGAAGAAGCAGCAGGACAAGGAATCATGGCTGGTATCAATGCAGGACTGAAAGCGATTGGCCGTGACCAGTTAATTTTAAGTCGTTCTGATGCTTATATTGGAGTTTTAATTGATGATTTGATCACTAAAGGAACAAATGAGCCATACCGTTTGTTAACGTCAAGAGCAGAGTATCGCCTACTGTTACGACATGATAATGCTGATTTACGCTTAACTGAAATAGGCCATCAAATTGGACTGATTCGTGACGACCGATACGAACGATTTTTAGCAAAGAAAGACGCAATTGAGGCTGAAAAGCAGCGTTTAGAGTCGACGTTCTTGAAACCGACTGCTGAGGTTCAAGAGCTAATTCGAAGCATTGGCGGCAGTGAATTAAAGGATGGAATCCGCGCTTCTGATTTATTAAAAAGACCAGAAATGAACTATGATCTTCTTGAAACCATTTTTCCTAGTGATGTCAGCCTTGATGAAGATGTGAAGGAACAGGTTGAAATCCAGTTAAAATATGAGGGCTATATTACCAAGTCACTACAACAGGTTGACCGCTTAAAGAAAATGGAAGATAAGAAAATCCCTGAGAATATTGATTATGACACGGTGTCAGGCCTTGCGACAGAAGCCAGACAGAAACTAAAACTAGTCAAACCGCTATCAATTGCCCAGGCATCCCGGATTTCAGGGGTGAATCCAGCGGATGTTTCGATCCTGCTTGTGTATCTAGAACAAGGCAAAATAGCTAGAGTTTCAAATGAATAATTATGTGAGGAAGATTATTGAATGATCATTGAACAATTTGCAGCAAACCTAAGGGAAAAAGGGATCTCCCTTTCAAGTGAACAGCTCGGCCAATTTGAAATGTACTTTGAGACATTGGTCGAGTGGAATGAAAAAATGAATTTAACCGCCATTACGGATAAAGCTGAAGTGTATCTAAAGCATTTTTATGATTCGATTACGGCTTCATTCTATTTTGATTTTACAAAGCCTTTCCATCTTTGTGATGTGGGGGCGGGAGCGGGGTTCCCTAGTATTCCGCTAAAAATTGTTTTCCCACATATCGAAGTGACGATTGTTGATTCACTAAACAAGCGCATTTCGTTTTTAAATCATCTCGCGAAGGAATTAAAATTGGAAAATGTTCATTTTATTCATGATCGCGCCGAAACCTTTGGGGTAAATCCAAATTTCCGCGAAAATTTTGAAGTCGTAACGGCAAGGGCCGTGGCAAGAATGTCTGTGTTGAGTGAACTTTGCCTGCCGCTTGTTAAAGTAGGCGGACACTTTATTGCGATGAAGGCTGCCCATGCGAAAGATGAATTAGAGATTGGTCAAAAGGCAATTACCACTCTTGGCGGAAGGTTGGAAGAGATGCACACCTTTACACTGCCAATGGAAGAAAGCGAGCGGAATATTTTAATCATTAAAAAGGAAAAACAAACACCAAAGAAATACCCGCGCAAGCCTGGGACACCAGGAAAGACACCGATTGAATAAGAAAAGCACGCTTCCTTTGCGCGGTGTATTGTAAGAAAAACGGATTTGGAATGCTAACAATTTTTCAATAAACATGTTATTCTAGGCAGGAAGAAAGTCTGTATTCAGAGAATAAGTAATAGGGAGTTTCGTAAAGGTGGTGTTGGGGATGAAGCAATCGTTTACACGCTTTTTTGGCCTCGGCGATAAGGGAGAACAAGAGGTTGCGCTTGAAAAAGAGCTAATTGTAGAAAAAAACGAGGAAATAAAAAAGATACCAATTGATCATATTGTTGCAAACCGTTTTCAGCCTCGTACGGTTTTTGATGAAGAGAAAATTGAAGAATTAGCGCGAACAATTCACATTCATGGGATCATTCAACCGATTGTCGTTAGAGAGTTTGCCATTGACCAATATGAAATTATTGCTGGGGAACGCCGTTTTCGTGCGATGAAAAAGCTCGGTTGGACCGAAGCACCAGCCATTATAAAAAATTTATCAGATACTGAAACTGCCTCTGTTGCTTTAATTGAGAATTTACAACGGGAAGAGCTGTCGCCGATTGAAGAAGCGATGGCGTATGGTAAATTGCTGGAACTGCACAACTTAACCCAAGAAGCATTAGCACAACGCCTTGGGAAAGGGCAGTCAACCGTTGCTAACAAGCTTCGTCTTCTTAAATTACCGAAGCCCATTCAAGAGGCATTGTTAAATAAAGTTATTACAGAGCGCCACGCTCGTGCACTGATCCCTCTCAAGGATCCAGAAAAACAAGTGGTGCTATTGGCTGAAATTATTGATAAGAATTTTAATGTCAAGCAGACAGAGGAACGTGTTGTCAAACTGCTTGAACAAAAAAGCGAAAAGCCAAAGTCGAAACGGAAGGCTTTCAGTAAAGATATGAGAATCGCCGTAAATACCATTCGTCAATCATTAACAATGGTAACGGACAGCGGGATTAATCTCAATGCTGAAGAAGAAGAATTTGATGAATTCTACCAATTTACGATTCGCATACCAAAGAAAAAGTAAGATCAATAGAATAATAGATGCTAGAACCAGACATATACAAATGTTTGGTTCTTATTTTTTTGGCTACAGTTATAAACTAATTGAACATTTGAATATTTTTAGAAAAAATCCAACAACCCTTCTGTTTCATGATAAAATAAAGGAATGGAATTTTTCCTATCATAAATTCAGTTTAGATTAGCCAAATGACTAGTATTTTAATAGAATTTAATAGAAACATAGAATAAAACTTTGAGAGAATAAAAGGGTAGGTGACATCGTGGGCAAAATTCTTGCAATCGCGAATCAAAAAGGCGGAGTCGGTAAAACGACTACCTCTGTCAACCTAGGGGCCTGCTTAGCATATATTGGGAAACGTGTCCTGCTAGTCGACACGGACCCGCAGGGAAACGCAACAAGCGGGATTGGTATTGAAAAGGCAGAAGTTGACCAATGCATATATGATGTTTTAGTAGATGATGTAGAAGCAAAGGATGTTATTAAACAGACATCAGTGGAAAATTTGTATGTGATACCAGCAACAATTCAACTGGCTGGGGCAGAAATTGAATTGGTTCCGACTATTTCAAGAGAAGTTCGTTTGAAACGTGCACTTGGAGAAGTCAAAGACCAATTTGATTATATTATTATCGACTGTCCGCCATCGTTAGGCTTATTGACAATCAATGCATTAACGGCCTCTGATGCTGTCTTAATTCCTGTTCAATGTGAGTACTATGCGTTAGAAGGCTTAAGCCAATTATTAAGTACAGTCAGACTTGTTCAAAAGCATTTGAATCAGGATTTGAAAATTGAAGGCGTATTATTAACGATGCTTGATGCTCGAACCAATCTCGGACTTCAAGTAATTGAAGAAGTAAAAAAGTATTTTCAAGATAAAGTGTATAAAACCATTATTCCAAGGAATGTCCGTCTAAGTGAAGCACCAAGCCATGGGGAACCAATCATTACTTATGATTCGAAATCCCGTGGTGCTGAGGTGTATTTAGATTTAGCGAAGGAAGTGGTCTCAAATGGCTAAAGGTTTAGGAAAGGGACTAAACGCAATTTTTACGGATGTTGGCAAGGAAGAAACAGTTCAAGAAATCAAGCTTAAGGAACTGCGTCCCAACCCTTACCAGCCGCGAAAAACCTTCCAACAAGAGGCAATTGATGAATTAAAAGATTCTATTTTAGAACATGGAATCTTACAGCCAATCGTGGTTAGAAAAAGCCTTAGAGGGTATGAAATTGTTGTCGGTGAACGACGTTTTCGGGCTGCAAGGGAAGCAAAGCTTGAAACAGTCCCAGCTGTTGTCCGCGACCTTTCAGAGCAGCAAATGATGGAATTGGCCGTTCTTGAAAATCTACAGCGGGAAGATTTAAATCCCATCGAAGAGGGTTTAGCGTATCAAACATTAATGGAAAAGTTAAAGCTAACCCAAGAAGAGGTAGCGAAGCGATTAGGCAAAAGCCGGCCGCATGTAGCGAACCATGTTCGTCTGCTTTCCCTCCCTCCGAACATTCAAGAGTTAATATCCACTGCTAAGATATCAATGGGACATGGCCGTGCCTTGTTAGGACTCAGGGAAAAGGCAAAAGTTCCTGCATTAGTGGAAAAGATCATCAAGGAAGCGCTCAGTGTCCGTCAGTTAGAAAAACTGATTCAGCACTTAAATGAAAATGTTTCACGTGAAACAAAAAAGCCAGAACAGAAGAAGGATGTGTTTATCCAGGAACGTGAACACACCCTTCGTGAACGGTTTGGAACCACTGTAAACATTAAGCAGAATAAAAATAAAGGGAAAATTGAAATTGAATTTTTCTCACAAGATGATCTTGAACGAATTCTGGAAATGCTTGATCAAAATGAATCCTTATAACCATCCTTTCGATGGTTTATTTTTTTGGGTAAATATGATAGTTTATTAGGTATATATTTCGAAGGTCGAAGAAAAAGGTGAAATAGGATGTTTTTTTTAGGAACACTTGTAAATGGGCTGTTAATAGTCATTGGAACGCTTCTTGGGAAGTTGTTAAACCGCATCCCAGAAGGAATGAAGGTTACTGTCATGTATGCCATCGGGTTGTCCGTCATGGTTTTAGGGTTGCAAATGGGCTTGAAGAGTGAAAACTTTCTCATTGTTATTATTAGTTTGGTGGTTGGAGCTGTAGCCGGCGAGGCTCTCAAATTAGAGGATAAATTAAATGACTTAGGTATATGGCTTGAGCAGAAAGTCGGCTCTAACAATGGAAAAGGGAGTATCTCAGAAGGGTTTGTCACTGCTACACTCATTTTTGTGATTGGGGCGATGGCGATTATTGGTGCACTTGATAGCGGCATCCGCGGCGATCATGCTGTCTTGTACACCAAATCATTGATCGATGGATTTACGGCGTTAATCTTAACGACAACTTTAGGGATAGGCGTTATTTTTTCTGCGATTCCGGTTGTCCTTTATGAAGGGTTGATTGCCCTGTTTGCTACCCAGATTGACCAATTTGTTCCCCAAGCATTAATGGATCAGTTTATTGTTGAAATGACGGCCACGGGTGGGATCATGATTTTTGCGATTGGCCTAAATTTAACCGGAATGGTGAAAATTAGAGTAGCCAATCTGCTGCCAGGCATTGTTGTAACGGGACTGATTGTAACCGTTCTTTATTATTACCATCACTATTTGTAATCAATGGAAAAAAAGAGCAATCGGATATAACACCGTTTGCTCTTTTAATTTGTTTTCTCTTCTTCGAGCCAATTTAAGTTTAATTCCGTCCAGGTTTGTTTAGGGTATAAAATGCTTGCTTGATAGATCCCATTGGCAATCGTTTTTGCCATTCTCATGACAAGATTTAAGCGGGTGTTTTGCAGGACAAAAAACTCCATAAATCCGCTGACATTGACGATGCCGGTGATATGTATATCTCCGACCGCTGGTAGTTCTTTGTTTACTCCAGCTCCTGGTTTGACAGGACCATTTCCTAATTGAATGACTCCGACATTTTTAATCCTGCCCAAACAAGCATCAATCCCAATAATATAGGGGTCATCATGTTTTGCATGGATTTCCTTTAGTTTTTCAGAAAGATTGACGGCATGAATCGGTTCATCTAATGTTCCGTATACATAAAACGACCTTATACCCTTTTCTTCCAGCAGTGTCCCAACAAGTGGTCCTAATGAATCCCCTGTGGAGCGGTCGGTACCAATACATACAAAGACAATTGGGCGCTTGGTCAGACTGGGAATCACAGCAAGTAACTCTTCAGCTAGATTTTCAGCCGCATGCAAATCATCGTGGCTGATTCGCGTCTTAGCCCTCCTGTCAAAAAAACTGGTCTTCAGATTCATTAAGTCACTCCCTCACAGTAAATAGTCTTATTAGTATACGGAATTTTCAGTAAATCTATACATGAACTGGGGAGAAAAAGGAAAATTCATTATGCTATTAACTGCGCAGAATAATTGCTAAAATAGATGTGGATTATGAAGTTATTAGAGGATGGTGTCTGAATGAGTCTCACACAAAAGGGAATGCAAAAATTAATCGATAAATTTCAAAATGAAGATACATGGTTGAATATGGGGGAAGCCCTTCTAAAAATCCTTGCGATATTGGTCATTACCAATATCTTAATTCGAATTGGAAAATTGATGATCCATAATATCTTTAAAATTAGAAACCTCTCTCCGCTCAATACATCAGATCGGCGTGAAGAAACGCTCTCAAGGCTGCTCGATAATGTCCTTTCTTATGTTGTTTATTTTATCGCCTTTATGATGATCCTTTCTGTGTTAGGAATTGATGTAAAAGCACTGATTGCGGGGGCGGGGGTTGTTGGTTTAGCCGTTGGTTTTGGTGCACAAAGTTTAGTGAAGGATATTATTTCTGGCTTTTTTATTATTTTTGAGGATCAATTTTCAGTCGGTGATCATGTTCGCATAGGACAATATGAAGGTAATGTCGAAACTATAGGGTTAAGAACCACAAAAATAAAAAGTTGGACCGGGGAACTGCATATTTTACCAAATGGCAGTATCATCGAAGTAACCAATTTCTCAATAAATAATAGTATCGCTGTTGTTGATATTGCCATCGCCTATGGTGAGGACATAGCGAAGGCGGAAAAGGTAATTGAGGATACCATTCAGTTTATGCCTGCCCAATATGAAGAGTTAGTTAAAGCCCCTGAGCTATTAGGGATTCAAACAATGGGTGCGACCGAGGTTGTTTTACGGGTTGTCGCAGAAACACAGCCAATGAAGCAAGCGGCCGTTTCTCGAAATATTCGCAGGGATATCAAGCTACAATTAGACGAGAATGGCATTAAAGCTCCAAATCCAAGAGTGGTCATGTATGGGTCTGAACAACCTAAATAAGGGGAGATTTTGCAATGGAAGAAAAAGAATTTGCCTTAAATGATGTTGTCGAGATGAAGAAACAGCATCCCTGTGGAACAAATCGTTGGAAGGTGATCCGCATGGGGATGGACGTTCGGATCAAATGTGAGGGCTGTGGTCACAGTGTCCTCATACCAAGGAGAGAATTTTCAAGGAAAATGAAGAAAATTTTGGTGAAGCATGAGGAGTAACTCTTGCTTCTTTTTTTTGCCAAACTATATTATTCTTATTAGAAAAGTAGAAATAGAATTTTGCACATAGGGGGTGGGGAAATTGGTACAAATACGTCAGGCAGCATGTCCGTTAAATTGCTGGGATAGCTGCGGTTTTAATGTGACAGTCGAAAATGACCGGGTTACTAAAGTAGAAGGAGATCCCTCCCATCCAATCACACAAGGGAAAATTTGCGGACGGGGACGGATGCTCGAAACAAGGACAAACTCCTCGCAACGGTTGTTGCATCCATTAAAAAAGATAAACGGTCAATTTGAGCAAATTTCCTGGGAACAGGCACTCAATGAGATCGCTGATAAATTAATACAAATAAAAGAACAGTACGGTTCTACTGCTGTTTTACACAGCCATGACTATGCGAATAATGGCTTATTGAAAAACCTCGACCAGCGTTTCTTTAATTGCTATGGCGGTGTGACCGAGCTTTACGGCTCGCTCTGCTGGGGAGCAGGAATTGAAGCACAAAAGTGGGACTTTGGTGATGCTTACAGCCACGAACCAGATGATCTTTACAACAGCAAAAATATTATTGTCTGGGGACGAAATGTTGCCCGCACAAATATGCACTTTTACGAAAAGCTTTTAGAAGCGAAAAAGCGTGGCGCGAAACTAGTGGTCATTGACCCTATCTTTAATGCAACGGCGAAAATTGCCGATGACTATATATCAATTAAACCTGGGATGGACGGACTATTAGCGGCGGGAATTATCAAGGAAATGCTCCGCTTAGGAGTGGAAGACCGCAGCTTTATTGAGCAATTTACCGCTGGCTTTGATGAGGTTGAACAGCTCCTTAACAGCATCTCGATCGAAAAAATTAGTGAAATGACGGAAGTCCCTTGTGAAGTGATCACTAAATTAGCTCATGTTTATGCGGACAAACCAACTTCTACCTTTATGGGGCTTGGCTTACAACGCTATAAAAATGGGGGCAATACGATTCGCTTCATTGATGCCCTTGTTGCATGCAGCGGGAATATTGGCATTGCGGGCGGCGGCGCCAATTATGCCAACCTTCAAGTTGGGCAGAGCTTCGTGTTTGAGGAGTTGACCCTGCCAACTCGCAAACAAAAGCAGCGCCAATTTTCAATTATGAAACAGGCAGAAGAAGTGTTAAAGGCAATAGACCCAGAAATTCAGATGATTGTTGTGACGTGTGGGAACCCCTTGACCCAGGTGCCTGACACCCAAGTGGTTGAAAAAGCCTTCTCTTCCGTAGCGACGCTGGTGGTGATTGAGCAATTTATGACGGACACCGCGCAACTCGCGGATTATGTGTTGCCGACCACAACTGCCTTTGAGGAAGAGGATATTTATTATTCTTCGATGTATCACCATTATGTGAATTATGGTCCTAAGCTTGTAGAAGCACCGGGTGAAGCAAAACCAGATTTATGGATCTGGACTGAATTAGCGAAAAGACTTGGCTTTGGTGAGGATTTTGATTTTACAAGACAGCAATTCCTAAGAATGGCCTTTCAAGCATTGGAAGAAAAGGGTGCATCTCTAGAAACTTTAATGGAGAAGCATACATTAGAATTGCCGGTACTCGCCATCCCATGGCAGGACCGAAAGTTTAAAACACCATCCGGTAAGTTTGAATTCACTGCACAGTTAGGTCAACGTAACGGCAGCGCTGGACGGTTAACCTTAGCCGTACCCGCAGAGTCTAAATGGGAAAATCGGAAGCTTGCTGAAAAATATCCATACAGTCTGTTGACCATTCATCCGATGCGCTCCAATCACTCGCAGAACTACCACCTTTACCCAGTGATACCAAAAGTGAAGGTGGAGGTTGCCAAAAATATTGCTGAGGTTCTCGGGTTGCAAAAGGATGATTTTGTAAGGGTCTGGAATGACCGCGGCGAAGTAAAGGGTTATATTTCGATAGCAGCGGCTGTCCATCCGAATACCATTAATATCGATGAAGGAATTTGGAAGCAGTTTGGCGGGTCCGTTAATCACCTGACCTCGAGCGGTGCATCTGATAATGGCCTCGGGAGCACCTTATATGATTGTCTCGTGAATATTGAAAAGGTCCATTAATTTATAACAGAAAAGGTGGCTGCTCAGCGGCCCCCTTTCTCATAACTAGACTTATTTATATTTCGGGATCTCTAGTACTAGTTTATAAGAATCTATTAAATTATATAAATTGTATATTTGGTGGACTTGCTTGGCAGCCCAGCCGATATCTGACGCATATTGATGTGTTGCACGACCGCTTGTTACTGTTGAACCTGGATTCCATTTCATTTTATAGAGGGTATCCTGCCCTGCGTTAATATATCCGTTGGCAATAAATTGTGCACCGCCGAGAATAGCCTTCTCAGGAGTAAACCAACCAGCATTATAAGCAAATTGGGCCCCACTGGTGACCGCAGTTTGATCATAAGCACCAATTCCGAACATATTATAAACAGTTTTTCCATTAATTTGGACGCCTTGAGCCAGTTGTGATTTACCTTTATTTGTTTCTAATAAAGCATGGGATATTAAGTAAAGTTCATTTATTCCATATGTATTTCCAGCCTTGATAAAGGTGGATGCTAATCCTTGCAAACTACCTTTTCCAGACAGAATTCTTTCATTAACCTCTTTAGCACTTATATTGGCTGTCACTGACAGTTTAAGAAATTGCAGGGAATCGACCGTATTCTTTTGGAAATTATTTGGATCCACATAATAGGTAATATCTTCCGTACTCGCATTTACCCAGGTTTTATTAAATTTTACTTGGTACCAGTTATACCCATCTGTCCCCTTTAGTTTACCAAGAATTTGTAGAGTATCCTGCTTCTTCACTTGGCCGACTACCCAATAGGCAGGACCAGCTCCACCTCTTACATCCCAACTCGATCCATTGACTGTCCCGCTTGTTTCACTAGTTAATGTTAAGCCATCAGCTCTGATGTACGTATCATATGACTTGTCTGTTTGTGGATTAACTGCCATCTGCTTTTGTACCAAATCAGATAAGGGAATGTCATAGCTTTCAATAACCTTATCAATGGTTCCATCAGTGGTATTGGGATTAAAGGGCGGAGTTGTTGACAAGTATTGCGTGCTGACATATCCCGTTTTTCCATTGGCCGCTACTTTAGCCCAACCATTTCCTTCGGAAAGAATCGTGACAAGGGTTCCTCTTGATAACTTTGTAACGATAGAGGCGCTCCCAGCAGCGCTAGAACGCATATTTAAGCTGGAACCATATATAACATCCACATATTTTGTCTTCGTAGTTTCTTTACTCGGTTCCGAATTATTGTTCGCAGTATCCGATCCAACAGGGGGAGTAGTTTCAGATAAATAGTGAGCTTGGACATAGCCCGTTTGCCCATATGCTTCTATTTTAGCCCAGCCCTTTGCTTCAGAATGAACGATGACTTTCACCCCACGAGCTAATTTAATCAAAATGGATGTATTCAATGAGGCACTTTTGCGCATATTTAGAGTGGAGCCTAGGTTGACATTTACATATTTGTTTATGGTCGTTTGTTTATCCGGTATTTCGTTCACAGGAGTAGAACTTACTTTCGTAGTAGAAAGATATCTAGAACTTACATACCCCTCTTTCCCATTGAATTTTACTTTAGCCCAGCCCTTTGACTCGGAATAGACCTCTACTTCAGTTCCATTTTTTAATTTTTCAAGAACTGTTGAACTGGTTGATGGACCTTTCCTTAGGTTCAAGGTAGAGCTAGCACCAACATTTACAACCTTTTTTGTGGTTTTCACAGGGGGAGAAGCTGATGTACCCGTACTAGGATTTTTGCTTGGACTCGTACCAGATAGAAAAGCAGAACTTACATAGCCCGTTTTTCCATAAACCTTAATTTTCGCCCAGCCACCCGCTTCAGAATAAACCATTACCGCCGTCCCTTTTGCAAGTTTTACAATAATCGATGCACTTGTTGAAGTACCATTACGCATATTTAACGTGCCACTTTTTACATTTACGTATTTAGTTTTGGCGGTTGTCGTCGATGATGAGGGGATATTGGTCGGACTTTTGGATGATAGAAAGCCCGAGCTGACATAGCCAGTTTTACCGTTCACGTTTACCTTGGCCCAGCCCTTTGTTTCAGAATAGACGGTTACAGCCTTCCCTTTTGATAGAGTAGCAATGATAGCTGAACTAGTTGAAGTACTTTTCCGCAAATTTAATGTCCCGCTGGTGACATTTACATACTTGGTAGTCTGAACACTATTACCACTGATTTGTGTAGAACTTGTTTTTTCGGCAAAAATTGTTTCCTCAAAAGCAACGGTAGACAGCACTGCAAAACAAAAACTCGGTAGTAAGGCTTTTTTTACAATACTTCCTGAAATCCAGGGTCCATCTGACTTTTTAGGTACTTGTTGTGTGTTTGTCTTTTTCATTACTCCTCCTCCAAATATCTATTAGTCTATTTTTCTAGTTAAACTATCAAGTAATGTTTGTATTAAATTTTACCATATTTACTAAATAATATAGGGAAATTTGTAGAAAGAGGGGGGATCAGTTTGAAATTTCGGTCTCTTTTTATCTATATTTGGCATTTGTTGACATAAAAACAAATCTTTGTACCTGATTTCTGTTATTGTCGTTACCATTAATCATTCTTGTCTTTTTACATTGAAATGCCTATAATTGTGAAAGACTTGTCTTTTTATTATCAGAACTAATTTTATTTAAAATAGATCTTATTTTTTGAGGAGTGAAATAAATGGCATTAACAGCTGGTATCGTAGGTTTGCCGAACGTTGGTAAGTCTACTTTATTTAACGCAATTACCCAGGCAGGGGCAGAATCGGCCAATTACCCCTTCTGTACGATTGACCCGAACGTCGGAATCGTTGAAGTACCTGACGCCCGTCTGCAAAAATTAACTGAACTTGTTCAACCAAAAAAGACGGTTCCCACCGCTTTTGAATTTACCGATATTGCCGGGATTGTTAAAGGCGCAAGTAAAGGTGAAGGACTCGGAAATAAGTTCCTCTCACATATTCGCCAAGTGGATGCGATTTGCCAAGTAGTCCGCTGTTTTGCAGACGATAACATTACCCATGTATCTGGTAAAGTCGATCCTATCGATGATATTGAAGTCATTAACTTGGAGTTAATTCTTGCTGACATGGAATCGGTTGAAAAGCGGATTAACCGTGTTGAAAAATTGGCTAAGCAAAAAGATAAGGAAGCAGCGGCTGAATTTGAAGTCCTCTCCATGCTCCGAGATGCGTTTGAAGCAGAGAAACCAGCTCGTACCGTTGATTTTACGGATGAACAAATGAAACTTGTTAAAGGTCTGCATCTGTTAACAATCAAGCCTGTTCTTTATGTAGCCAACGTGAGTGAAGATGATATTGCCGATCCTTCTGACAATGAATATGTTCAAAAGGTACGCGAATTTGCTGCTGCAGATAATGCAGAAGTGATCGTGATTTGTGCGAAGATTGAAGAGGAAATTGCTGAACTAGAAGGTGAAGAAAAGCAAATGTTCCTATCGGAGTTAGGCATTGAAGAATCCGGCCTTGACCAATTAATCCGTGCGGCCTATCACTTGCTTGGCTTAGCGACCTATTTCACAGCAGGTGTTCAAGAAGTTCGGGCCTGGACCTTCAGAAAAGGAATGAAGGCACCGCAATGTGCGGGAGTTATTCACTCTGATTTTGAACGCGGCTTTATTCGCGCCGAAACCGTTTCTTATGAAGATTTATTAGCAGCTGGCAGTCATACCGCAGCAAAAGAAGCGGGCAAGGTCCGTTTAGAAGGTAAAGAATATGAAGTAAAAGACGGCGACGTCATCCACTTCCGTTTCAACGTATAATATTTCAAGCTCTGCAGGATTTGCAGAGCTTTTTTTAATTGGAAAGGCTATGTTAAAGCTCATTGTTGATTTTGGCACTATGTTGATTGGAGTGGAAGGCGCGAGACTCCTGCGGGAGTACGGTGCAGGGGAGACCCCGCAGTCGCTTAAGCGACGAGGAGGCTCCCCGAACCGCCCGCGGAAAGCGAAGCGCCTGGAGCGGAAATCAACAGGCAAGTTTAACAGCGCTAGTTGGAAAAAATCTCAATCCTGTGAATGAGATTGCTTTTGTTAAATAACTATGCTATAATTTCAACTTGTGAGTAATGAATAATTGCTCCTTGCCCAAATGGGCCGTTAGACCAAAAGGAGGTGACTGTGATGAATAAGTACGAAATCATGTACATCATCCGCCCAAATATTGAAGATGAAGCTAAAAAGGCTCTTGTAGAGCGTTTTAATACAATTCTTCTTGATAACGGAGCGGAAACTGCTGAAACAAAGGATTGGGGTAAGCGTCGTTTAGCATATGAAATCAACGATTTCCGCGACGGATACTACGAAATCACTAAAACAACATCTTCAGCTGCTGCAGTACAAGAATTTTCTCGTCTTGCAAAAATCAGCGAAGATATCATTCGCCATCTAGTAATTAGAGAAGAAGCTTAATAATAGATTTGAAAATGTTTCATGTGAAACATTTTCTGAAAAAAAAGGAGTTGATTCTGATGATAAATCGTGTTGTTCTTGTTGGCCGTTTAACCAAAGACCCTGAACTGAAATATACACCAAATGGCATTGCAGTTGCTACATTTACTCTTGCAGTAAATCGTCAATTTTCAAATCCCCAAGGGGAACGTGAAGCAGACTTTCTTAACTGTGTAGTTTGGCGTAAGGCTGCTGAAAATGTTGCCAACTTCTTGAAAAAGGGCAGCTTAGCAGGTGTTGATGGTCGAATTCAAGTTCGTACTTACGAGCAGGATGGAAAACGTCAGTATTTTACTGAGATTGTGGCAGATAATGTTCAATTTCTTGAGCCTAGGGGTTCTTCAGGCGGAAATGGTAGAAACGACAACAATCAATTCGGTGCTCCACCAAGGGAACCTCAAGGGAATCCTTATGGCGGCGGCAATCAGAATCAACAACGTCAAAACCAAAACACGAATAATGGTTTCCAAAGAATGGACGAGGATCCGTTTGCAGGTAATGGTCAAATTGATATTTCCGATGACGACCTTCCATTCTAAACAACCTTAAATGAACGATAAACTAAAAATGATAAAGGAGGGAATTTTCATGGCAGGAGGACGTAAAGGCGGTCGCGCAAAACGCCGTAAAGTATGTTATTTCACAGCAAACGGTATCTCTCGCATCGATTATAAAGATGTGGATTTACTTAAGAAATTTATCTCTGAGCGTGGAAAGATTTTACCACGTCGTGTAACTGGTACTAGCGCTAAATACCAACGTAAATTAACAGTTGCAATCAAACGTTCACGTCAAATGGCATTACTTCCATTTGTTTCAGGTGAATAAAAATAGATAAGTAAAAAGGCAGTTAGGGTTATCCCTGCTGCCTTTTTGTTATACTCTAGAGTTGAATAGAACACCTTATATCGCTAAAATAAAGAATAGCTTTGTAAAATTAGGGGTGAAGTAGTGAAAGATGTACGCAAGCTTACAGAGGGTGCTGTTCTTTTGGCGGCCTTTGCTGCGCTATTATTAATAACGATTTATGTTCCTGTCGTTGGATCAATCCTAAACCTGGTACTGCCGCTGCCATTTATCATGTTTTCTGTTAAAAATAATCTGAAACTGATTGCCGCCTTTTTAGTAGCCGCCATATTTATTGCATTTATTGCAGGCTCTTTAATGGGAGTTGGCTTAATGCTGATTTATGGTTCGGTTGGTGCTGTTATTGGCTATTTGCTCCAAAAAGGCAAGAGCCGGACGTTCATATTAATAGCTAGTTCCCTTACATTTATGGCTGGCCTTGTGATTTCATATGTTGTCATGGTTGCTTTTATGAAAATCGATATTATCCATGAACTTACTGTAGCGTTAAATGAATCAGTTAAAAGCTCTGAGGTAAT
Organism: Bacillus sp. ISL-77; assembly: GCF_018613105.1. Classification (NCBI taxonomy): domain Bacteria; kingdom Bacillati; phylum Bacillota; class Bacilli; order Caryophanales; family Bacillaceae; genus Bacillus; species Bacillus sp. ISL-77. The sequence goes on along the minus strand of NZ_JAGGQY010000043.1, from coordinate 136,952 downwards.
GCTTAAAGCAATGGGAAGAGAAGACCAAGTTGAACTCTTAAAAGAGCAAAATGCCTTAATGCTTAAGCAAATCGTAACGCTTGCACCAAGTGCTCTGATTTTCGCTTCCATCCTTTCCTCTTTTATTACTCAATGGATTTGCTTTCCAATTGCGAAGAGGTTTGGGGTGAACGTACAGCCATGGGGCAGTTTTCGCAACCTTGTCCTGCCTAAAAGCCTTTTATGGTATTATTTAATTGCCTTAGGGATGATGCTGCTCTTTCATCCGCAAGAGGGAACTTACTTATATTCTATTTTAATTAACGCCAGGTACATATTAGAGACATTTATCATGCTTCAGGGTCTGGCTCTTTTATTTTTTATTTTCCACCAAAAGTCGGTTGCAAAGGGACTTGCTGTGTTAGTTGTAATTCTTACTTTCATGATTCCAATAGTCCGTTATATAATAATGTTATTAGGCATTACTGATTTAGGCTTTGATTTTCGAAAGCGATTTGAAATGAAAGAGTAAGATTCACGACTAGGAGCTGAAAATATTGCCTGCATTTTTAGAAAAGCGGTCGATTCGTTACCCTTTTTATGGGTTAATAGGCGTTACAGTGGTATTGATCATTGCCTTGTCCTTCTATAATTGGACCATTAGTGCAGCCGGGCTGTTTATCATGCTCTTCCCGCTCTACTATATGTTTGTTGTTGACCGCCGCCAAAGAAAAGAAATGGAAGAGTACATCGCGACCCTTTCTTACCGGGTTAAAAGAGTGGGCGAAGAAGCATTGATGGAAATGCCAATCGGGATTATGCTTATTAATGATGAGTATTATATCGAATGGACAAATCCATTTCTAGCCTCTTGTTTCGATGAGGATACCTTGGTCGGAAGATCACTTTATGATGTCGCAGATACGCTGATCCCGTTAATTAAACAGGAAGTAGAGACAGAAATCATTACGCTCCATGAACGAAAATTCCGTGTGATTCATAAACGGGAAGAACGGCTTTTATACTTTTTCGATGTGACGGAACAAAAGGAAATCGAAAAAATGTATCAAAATGACCGAACTGTCATTTCGATTATCTTTTTAGACAATTATGATGATCTTACCCAAGGGATGGATGACCAGATGCGTGGCAGCATCAATAATTTGGTGACGTCAATCCTGAATAAATGGGCGCAGGATAATGGGATCTTTTTAAAAAGAATTTCATCTGAACGATTTATGGCTGTGTTTAGTGAAGGAATTCTTCAGAAGTTGGAAAAAGGTAAATTTACGATTCTTGATGAAGTAAGAGAGATGACTTCCAAACAAAACGTCTCATTTACCTTAAGTATTGGCGTCGGAACAGGCGTTTCTTCCCTGCCAGAATTGGGGGTTTTAGCCCAATCAAGCTTGGACTTAGCCTTAGGCAGAGGCGGCGATCAAGTGGCCATTAAATTGGCAAGTGGCAAGGTGAAGTTCTATGGCGGTAAAACGAATCCAATCGAAAAGAGAACCAGAGTTAGGGCACGGGTCATTTCGCATGCCTTAAGGGATTTAATTATGGCAAGTGATAAAGTGATCATTATGGGCCATAAACATCCGGATATGGATTCGATTGGCGCTAGCATTGGCATTTATAAAGTAGCCCAAATGAATCAGAAAGATGCTTATATCGTTGTTAACATGCAGGAAATCGACAATGGTGTCAAACGGCTCATGTCGGAAATCCGCAATCAAGAGCAATTATTTTCACATTTTATTGGTCCGGAAGAGGCGCTTGAAATCGCATCTGATAAAACCCTGCTCGTCGTCGTCGATACCCATAAACCTTCCATGGTCATGGAAGAACGGCTTCTTAATAAAATTGATCATGTCGTTGTGATTGACCATCATCGCCGCGGTGAGGATTTTATTGCTAATCCTTTACTTGTTTACATGGAACCTTATGCTTCATCGACATCAGAGCTGGTGACTGAGTTTCTTGAATATCAGCCAAAACGGGGTAAAATCGAAATGATTGAAGCCACCGCTCTCTTGGCGGGTATCATCGTCGATACAAAAAGTTTTACGCTACGAACAGGCTCAAGAACGTTTGATGCGGCCTCCTATCTAAGAGCACATGGAGCAGATACGATCCTCGTTCAAAAGTTTTTAAAAGAAGATGTTGATACATATATCAAACGGTCCAAGTTAATTGAGTCTGTTACCTTTTACCGTGATGGGATTGCCATTGCAAAAGGAACTGCAAATGACTTTAATGATCAAGTGATTATTGCCCAAGCAGCGGATACATTGTTAACAATGGACGGAGTGCTTGCTTCCTTTGTTATCTCCGAGCGCAGCGAAGGGGTCATTGGCATCAGTGCAAGGTCACTCGGAAACATCAATGTCCAAGTGATTATGGAAGCCTTAAAAGGCGGAGGGCACCTGACTAACGCCGCCACACAGCTGAGTGGTTTATCGATCGCAGAAACGGAAAGTAAATTAAAGCTAGCAATTGATGAATATTTTGAAGGAGTGAAAAAAGAATGAAAGTAATTTTCTTAAAAGACGTGAAAGGTAAAGGGAAAAAGGGCGAAGTCAAGAATGTAGCTGATGGTTATGCCCATAACTTTTTAATTAAACAAGGTTTAGCAAAGGAAGCCAATAACGCGAATATTAGTACGCTGGATGCACTTAAGAAGAAGGAAGAAAAAGCAGCTGCCGAAGAATTAGCGGAAGCACAAAAATTAAAAGAGGTATTGGATCAAATTACGGTGGAATTAACTGCTAAAGCTGGTGAAGGCGGCCGCTTATTTGGTTCGATTACAACAAAGCAGATTGCTGAAGAATTACAAAAGAAACATGGTATTAAAATTGATAAACGCAAAATGGAATTAGCGGATGCGATTCGTACGCTTGGCCACACAAAGGTTCCAGTAAAGCTTCATCATGAAGTAGTCTCAACGTTAACCGTTTCTGTTACCGAAGTAAAATAAAAATTTTCCCAGTGCGAAATCGCTGCGGAACATGATAGAATATAAAATGTAATCAACACCATGTGATCGGTCTTAACTGGTCACTTTTTTCTTTTTTGGATTTGATATGATAGTTTAGAACTTTGATAATTGCTGAGCTTTTGCTATTTTAATATAAATCATCCTCTTCATGATAGGAGGTTTTTGATAGATGAATGACTTATATGCGGACCGGATGCCGCCGCAAAATATAGAGGCCGAACAGGCTGTGTTAGGGGCGATTTTTTTAGAACCTGCCTCTTTGATTTTAGCTTCAGAAATATTAATTCCTGAGGATTTTTATCGTGCTTCCCACCAAAAAATATTTAATGTCATGCTTAGTCTAAATGATCAAGGGAAAGCAGTTGACTTAGTTACGGTAACTGAGGAGCTTGCAGCTGCCAAACTGATTGAGGATACAGGCGGGGTTAGTTATTTAGGGGAATTGGCCGCCTCTGTTCCGACAGCAGCAAATATTGAGTATTATGCAAGAATAGTAGAAGAAAAGTCATTACTTAGAAGATTAATTCGTACCGCAACAAGCATTGCTTCGGATGGATATTCCCGCGAAGATGAAGTGGAAGCTCTCTTAAGTGAAGCGGAGAAAAGTATTATGGAAGTGGCGCAGCGAAAGAATGCCGGTGCTTTCCATAATATCAAGGATGTACTTGTGCGTACGTATGACAATATTGAGGAAATGCATAACCGTGTTGGGGACATTACGGGTATTTCAACAGGATTTGCGGAACTGGACCGAATGACAGCAGGATTCCAGCGTAATGACTTAATTATTGTTGGAGCTCGTCCTTCCGTGGGTAAAACAGCGTTTGCCTTGAATATTGCAGCCAATGTGGCGACGAAAACGAATGAAAATGTCGCGATTTTTAGTCTGGAGATGGGTGCCGAACAGCTGGTTATGCGTATGCTTTGTTCTGAGGGGAATATCGATGCGCAAAGGCTTCGTACAGGTTCCCTGACGGATGAAGACTGGGGTAAGCTGACGATGGCGATGGGCAGCTTGTCGAGTTCAGGGATTTTTATCGATGATACTCCAGGGGTTCGAATCAGTGATATCCGTTCCAAATGCCGCCGTCTCCAGCAGGAGCATGGTTTAGGCATGATTTTAATTGATTATTTGCAGCTGATCTTAGGAAGCGGACGATCTGGTGAAAACCGTCAGCAGGAAGTTTCTGAGATTTCACGTTCCCTAAAGCAATTAGCACGTGAATTAAAGGTTCCTGTTATTGCTCTTTCTCAGCTCTCCCGTGGTGTCGAGCAGCGACAAGATAAACGCCCGATGATGTCCGATATCCGTGAATCCGGAAGTATTGAGCAGGATGCCGATATCGTGGCGTTCTTGTATCGTGATGACTACTATGATAAGGAATCAGAGAATAAGAATATTATCGAGATCATTATTGCCAAGCAGCGTAACGGCCCGACCGGAACAGTGTCGTTAGCCTTTGTTAAGGAATATAATAAGTTCGTCAACCTCGAGACACGGTATAATGATCCGCCGGGTGCATAGATTAAGGCTAGCCAAGTTTTTTTGGCTAGCCTTTTTTGTGTGTAGATTAATAGCGACTATTGGTCGTGGAGGCTTAGATAATGGATCAGCGGTGATTAGTGGAAGCGACTAATGCCCGTGGATGCAGAAAAAGAGGTGGAACCGGAACCCTGAGAGTGGTATGGTGCCCATTGGAGTAAAAAAAGAGGTGGAACGGTAACCATAGGAGTGGTATGGTGCCCATTGGAGTAAAAAAAGAGGAGGAACGGTAACCATAGGAGTAGTATGGTGCCCATTGGATTAAAAAAAGAGGAGGAACGGTAACCATAGGAGCGTTATGGTGCCCGTTGGAGTAGAACAAGAGGAGGAACGGTAACCAAAGGAAGTGCGTGATGCCTTTTGAGGTTGAAAAAGTGACTCAACGTTAATCAAAGGAGCTTATGATACTCTCCCGCCCCTTTGAGTTAAATTCATTTACATAGTGCACATGATTTAATAAAAGGTATCACTTAGGACTGACTAATCATTCGAAAAGACATAATTTGCTGATTTACCGTGCCCTATGTATTTAAAGTTCCTAGCAAGAATCCTCCTAATAGTTTTCTCCGACTTAATAATCTTACACCACTCAAAAATAGCCTTTGTGGTAATTTTTCGATCAGGAAAAAGAAGCATCAATTCAGTTACACTCCGTAAAACAGCCGACTCTACTCCCTCCGTGCAGCCACAATTGCCACACACCAATTTCGTTCCCTTAAGATCAGAAAAAAAGGAGTAGCATTTCGGACAAAGGGTCCCTTTTTCCAATTGGCCATAAGCGTAAGCTGGTAAGCGCGGGTACGGTAGGTCGATTAGATGAAGAGCTACTAATTGCTCAGCTAATTTGAAGTGTCTTTTATTCAATTTTGCCGGCTTCGTATTTAACTTTTTCAAAAAGCAGTTCAGCTGTGTTGGAAAAACAATAGAAGGATTTATTGAGGTTTGATATAAATGAAACTCGGGGTTAATGAAGATAAGGTAGGATTCCAGCGGATAATGATATCCGAGGTCGCGGAGCAAGGATCGAAGCAAAGTTTCACAACGGCTCAATTGGTGTAACGGATTCTTTCCGTCTTTTTTAGCGCTAATATACCATTTATCACCTTCAACATAGTGGTCACCTTCATAATTTTTCACATCTAAAGGGTAAATGGTGTCCTGCGAAATAAGTAAGGTATCAATTTGAAATTTAGAATTGTTATACTCAAGTAATAAATCATGGATAATAAGCCAATCCTCGGAAAGCCCTTCTAACCATACATCACTCTTTTTCTCCCCTTCGTATCCTTTTTTAAGATTTAAATAGTTAGTTACTTCCTTATCTGATAAACTCATTCGAACATTTAATGATCTTAAAATTATTATTTCCGATCGCTCTTGCCGATGTTTAATAATCATATTCCACATCCTTATTATTATTTTACGAAACTATAATTCTATTTTATGGAAAAATATCCAAATTTGCAAGATGCGATATTGATAGATTCCTAAATTAATATTTTACGAACATAATAATATGTACTTATATAAAACGTTCGTGTTTTGTTTGCTTTTAGCCATGAAAGTTGGTAAACTTGTGTATGGAAAATAGAAAATCGCATTTAATTTGGAGGTGCCTTATATGTCATCAGTAGTAGTGGTTGGGACGCAATGGGGAGATGAAGGAAAGGGTAAAATTACCGATTTCCTTTCAGAAAATGCCGAGGCAATTGCCCGTTACCAGGGAGGAAACAATGCAGGACACACCATTAAGTTCAATGGAGAAACATACAAATTACATCTAATTCCATCAGGAATATTTTATAAGGAAAAAGTCTGTGTAATTGGAAATGGTATGGTTGTTGATCCAAAGGCACTTGTAACCGAACTTGCCTACTTACATGAAAAGGGCGTTACAACCGATAATCTTCGTATCAGTAACCGTGCCCATGTCATCCTTCCATATCATTTAAAACTTGATGCAGTGGAAGAGGAAAGTAAGGGCGCTAATAAAATTGGAACGACTAAAAAAGGGATTGGACCTGCCTATATGGATAAGGCAGCTCGCGTGGGGATTAGAATCGCTGACCTGCTCGAACACGATGTATTTGAAGAAAAGCTTGATCGTAATTTACAAGAGAAAAATCGTTTGTTCGAACGTATTTATGAGACTACAGGATTTACGAAGGAAGAAATCCTAGAAGAGTATTATGAATATGGTCAGCAAATTAAACAATATGTTTGTGATACATCAGTTGTATTGAATGATGCCTTAGATGAAGGCAAACGGGTTCTTTTTGAAGGCGCACAGGGTGTCATGCTTGATATTGACCAAGGTACATACCCATTCGTGACCTCATCTAACCCAGTAGCCGGCGGTGTGACGATTGGGTCTGGTGTCGGACCATCTAAAATCACTCATGTGGTTGGAGTGTGTAAGGCATACACTTCTCGTGTTGGTGATGGACCTTTCCCTACTGAACTAAATGATGAAATCGGCGATCGCATCCGCGAAGTTGGTCGTGAATATGGCACAACAACTGGGCGTCCTCGTCGAATTGGCTGGTTTGACAGTGTGGTAGTTCGCCATGCTCGCCGTGTAAGTGGCTTAACCGACCTGTCCCTCAACTCGATTGATGTACTATCGGGTATAGAGACATTAAAGATTTGTACTGCCTATCGTTATAAAGATGAATTGATTACAGAATATCCTGCAAGCTTAAAGGTTTTATCACAGTGCGAACCTGTCTTTGAAGAATTACCTGGCTGGAGTGAGGATATTACTGGAGTTAAAACATTAGATGAATTACCTGAAAATGCACGTCATTACGTGGAACGTGTAACACAGCTTACTGGAATTCCGTTAACTACGTTCTCTGTTGGACCAGATCGTAATCAAACAAATGTAGTCCGCAGCCCATGGAGACAAATCTAAAAGCGGAAGCGCCTTGGCGCTGGAGTTATATAGATCTAATTGATAAAATGAAGCCCTCGATTTAGAGGGCTTCAAATCTTTTAAAAAGTTTTTTTAAAAAAAGTATTGCGTTGAATAGATAGTCCGTGATATTATAAAAAGCGTCGTCACAATACGACAAAGTTTTTAGTACGAGCCATTAGCTCAGTTGGTAGAGCACGATCGAATAAGCTTCCTTGAAATAGCATCAGGGCACACGCCGAGCTGCTACTTGAATAAGCTTCCTGAGGCGTGGGCATCCGGCGAATTAATGGATTAGAGAATCATTTTAGTACGAGCCATTAGCTCAGTTGGTAGAGCATCTGACTTTTAATCAGAGGGTCGAAGGTTCGAGTCCTTCATGGCTCACCAAAGTTTTTTGCTTTTGCAAAATAACTTTTAATATATGGCCCCTTGGTCAAGCGGTTAAGACACCTCCCTTTCACGGAGGTAACACGGGTTCGAGTCCCGTAGGGGTCATGGCTTTTGATTGTCAGTAAGAGGCTGGCAAGGACGGTTTCCTTGCTGACAATCAATTAAATATTGGTCTGGTAGTTCAGTTGGTTAGAATGCCTGCCTGTCACGCAGGAGGTCGCGGGTTCGAGTCCCGTCCAGACCGCCATATAAGTGGCTCAGTAGCTCAGTCGGTAGAGCAAAGGACTGAAAATCCTTGTGTCGGCGGTTCGATTCCGTCCTGAGCCATAAAAAGAGAAGCTTGCATTTGCAGGCTTCTCTTTTTAGTTAAAAATTGCGATTGTAATCCCAGTGTAATAAAACCACCTCTTTTTTACAAAGGAACCATTAGTTTTTGTCGATTATTGTAATAATTATATCCTCCTCCTTCAGAACTAGAAAAACCCTTATTTAATAGGGACTTTCCCCTACTTTTTAAAAAGAAAAACACGGAAATCTAATTAGAATATTTCACGTAAATGTAGGTAAATGTCAGTAATTATACATTTTTGTTACAGTATAAAGACTATTAATCTATTTACAAAAAATTATGTTAAAGTATAGAAGGTCTAAAATACTGGGGAATTCTTTAGTGGGTAAACACTAGATTAAGAGGGTTTTACCGTGGTTTAGGGAGGAAAAATGCTACTTTTCAATAAGGTATCAAAAACAAAAAAGTTATTTCTTAAGACAACGATTGCTACTACAATCGCATCATCGCTGATTGCATTTAGTAACGGACCGGTTGCTTTTGCAGATACATCAAAATCAACCAAGGATTATGACGTATATCTGGATGGTACATATATAGGAAATATTGCAGATAAAGCTGTTGTAAATAAAATAATTGCTGCAAAAGTCGATGACAGCAACAATATCGATCAACAGGTGCAAAACATTCCATATCAAGTATTTCCGTCTGCTGCAAACAATCAAGAAACAGTCCGAACTATTAAGAGTATATTCCAACTTCAAACAGAGGCCTCTGCGATTATTATTGATGGTAAGCCCGTTGTTTACGTAGATAATCAAAATACAGCTGAAGAAGTTATGAATAAGCTAATCCAACAATACGTGCCGGAGGATCAATTAACCGAACTTAAGGCCAGAAGAGCTTCCGTCAATTCGACATTACCAGCATTAAAAGAAAATGAGTCTCGTCTATTAGACGTTCGATTATCAAAAAATGTTTCCTTTTCAGTAGAAAATATTGTTCCAGAAAAAATGATGTCAGCCGAAGAAGCAGTAACCTTTTTACAAAAAGGTACATTAGAAGAACAGAAATATGTGATTAAAGAAGGCGATGTGCTCGAAATGATTGCACAAAACCACGACTTGACACTGGCGGAGATCTTAGCAGTGAATCCCGGACTAAAAGGGGATACGCTCTTAAAAATCGGCGAAAAAATTAATATTACCGTTCCAAAACCATTTATCGAAGTGATTATTGATAAAGAAGTAAATAAAAAGGAAGAAATTCCATTTAAAAATACAGTTGTTGAAGACTCTTCCTTGCTAAAAGGTGAGACAAAGGTAAAACAAGAGGGGAATAGTGGCTCGCGGTCTGTTACCTATAAAATTACTGAACAAAATGGTGTAGCAGTGCAGAAAGTGGAGTCAAATGCGACAGTCCTTGAACAGCCTGTGAATCAGATTGTTATCAAAGGAACAAAAGTCATTCCGTCTCGTGGGGAAGGAAACTTTGCTTGGCCGACTGTAGGTGGGTATGTATCCAGTAAACAAGGGCCTAGATGGGGCAGAATGCACAAAGGCATTGATATTGCCAGACCAAGCAACAGAACAATAAAGGCAGCCGATAATGGCGTCGTTGTTTCTGCTGGCTGGGGCGGCGGTTATGGGAATAAAATTGTCATTGACCATCAAAATGGTTTCCGTACCCTTTATGGACACATGTCGTCGCTCAAAGTTAGGGCAGGCCAGACGGTTTCAAAGGGTACTAGTATAGGTGTAATGGGAGCTACGGGAGATGCAACAGGTATACACTTGCATTTTGAAGTGTATAAGAATGGCAGCCTAGTAAATCCACTTTCCTATTTAAGATAAAAGGTAAGTCTCTAGATGATACTAGAGACTTTTCTTATTTTTATGGCTGTGTTAAAGGTTATTGTTGATTTTAAAGCCTACGTTGATTGGGGCGGAAATCAACAGCCCAGTTTAACAGAGCCTTTTTTATAAATAGAAAATATTGTTATTCCAATCTTGCCAAATGCTACTTATAGGTGAATTTATGCCAATAACATGATACAGTAATCTAGTATAGTTATGACTTCTAGAGCATTTGTTAAATAGATTAGATCGACTAAATGATAAGGAGAGATGGTATGGAAAAGAAAATTCTTGTTGTTGATGATGAAAAGCCAATTGCAGATATCTTACAGTTTAACTTGAAAAAAGAAGGATACGTTGTCTATTGTGCTTATGACGGAAACGAAGCACTCCAGTTGGTTGATGAAATCCAACCAGACTTAATCCTCTTAGATATTATGCTTCCATTACGAGACGGGATGGAAGTTTGCCGTGAAGTCCGTAAGAAGTATGAAATGCCGATTATTATGTTGACTGCCAAAGACTCTGAAATTGACAAAGTCTTAGGTCTTGAACTCGGTGCGGATGATTATGTAACCAAACCGTTTAGTACAAGAGAATTGATTGCGCGCGTAAAAGCTAACTTGCGCCGTCACCAGCAAATTCTGACGCAGCCAGATGCAGAGAACGAAACCAATGAAATTGAAATTGGTTCACTTATCATCCATCCTGATGCTTATGTCGTTTCAAAACGCGGTGAGACAATCGAGCTTACGCACCGTGAATTTGAATTGCTTTACTATTTGGCTAAACATATCGGTCAAGTGATGACGAGGGAACACCTCCTGCAAACGGTTTGGGGTTACGATTACTACGGAGACGTGCGGACCGTTGATGTAACGGTTAGAAGATTGCGGGAAAAAATTGAGGACAGCCCGAGTCATCCAACGTGGATTGTTACTCGCCGCGGAGTTGGATACTATTTGCGGAATCCTGAACAGGAGTAAGATGAATGAGAAAGGTTGGTTTCTTTCGCTCTATAAACGTAAAATTCGTTATCATCTATGTCCTCCTTATTTTAGTAGCCATGCAAATTATCGGTGTTTATTTTGTCAAACAGCTTGAAGAAACATTACGGACAAACTTCCAGACTTCGATAAAGCAACGGGTTGATTTGCTTGCCTACAATCTGGTTGAGGAAATGGAGAAAGAGAGAACGCCTGAAGATCCAACACTCGAAGAGGATATCAAAAAAATCCTCAGAGACTTTGATGCAGGTGATATTTCGGAAGTTCGGGTGATTGAAAACAGATCCCTTAAAATTCTTGGTACCTCACATCCCAGTAACCAAGGGGTGGTTGGACAAAGGACAACAGAGCTCCGAATCAAACAATCAATGGTTTTAGAAGAGGATCAAAGCGCAATATTAATCGACCCCCAAACAGGCCATCGGATTTGGGTCCTCTCTACTCCGATTATGTCTGGTAAAAAAGTAATTGGTGCGATCTACCTTGTCGCAAAAATAGAAAATGTCTTTGAACAAATGAAAACCATTAATGGGATTTTTGCTACAGGGACAGCGATTGCCTTATCGATTACAGCTATATTAGGGATATTATTAGCCCAAACCATCACAAGACCGATTGCTGATATGAAGAAGCAGGCCTTAGCGATGACCAAGGGTAATTTTTCACGGAAAGTAAAAGTATATGGCAATGATGAAATTGGGACACTGGCCGTTACGTTTAATAATTTAACGAAAAAGCTCCAGGAAGCACAGGCGATGACCGAAGGGGAACGTCGGAAGCTGTCATCTGTTTTGTCCTATATGACGGATGGTGTAATTGCTACCGACCGGAAAGGCCGGGTTATTTTAATCAATGAACCAGCGGCAGAAATGCTGAATGTTTCACGTGAAACAGTTCTGACCCAGCCAATTGTATCGTTATTAGATTTAGATGATACCAATTCCTTCGAAGACTTATTGGAGGAAAAGGATTCGATCATTTTAGATTACAGTACAAAAACCGAGCGTTATTTCCTGCGTGCCAATTTCTCTGTGATTCAAAAAGAGACGGGCTTTGTCAATGGATTAATTGCGGTTTTGCATGATATCACGGATCAAGAAAAAATTGACGCCGAACGAAGAGAGTTTGTCGCCAATGTATCCCATGAACTTAGGACACCGCTAACGACAATGAGGAGTTATTTAGAAGCTCTTGCAGATGGTGCCTGGCGGGATGAGGAGATTGCTCCGGAATTTTTAGAAGTGACGCGGACCGAAACAGAAAGAATGATTCGCTTGGTCAATGACCTGCTCCAGCTTTCAAAAATGGATAGTACGGATTACAGGCTGAAAATCGAATGGGTAAACTTCGTCGACTTCTTCCACCGCATCATTGACAGGTTTGAAATGTCGAAGGAACAAAACGTCACTTTTAAAAGAAAACTCCCGAATCATGTGATATTTGTTGAAATTGATGAAGATAAAATGACACAGGTCTTATACAATATTATTTCAAATGCCTTAAAGTATTCACCTGAAGGCGGAAACGTTACATTTTCGATTAAAGAGATGGACGATAAAATTATTGTCAGCGTAACAGACCAAGGCATGGGGATTCCGAAAGAGAATATTGGAAAGATTTTTGATCGTTTTTATCGTGTCGATAAAGCAAGAACTCGGAAACTAGGCGGTACGGGCCTAGGTCTGGCGATTGCAAAGGAAATGGTTAATGCTCATGGTGGGGCAATCTGGGCAACAAGTGAGGAAGGGAAAGGAACAAAGATTTCCTTTTCGCTCCCATATGAACGTTCTGAAGAGGATGAATGGTCATGAGATACGAAAATATTAAATCAGGGATTTTAACCTTTTTAGTTCTGGTTAGTATTCTTTTAACATGGAATCTTTGGACCTACCAGCCTAATTATGACACGATGGAAAAGAGTAATACGGTAGCTGAAGTCACCTTAAGTGAAAAACAAGAGGTCCAAAAGATCGTCAGGCCTGACCAGGTGTTTTTTCACGTGAAGGGTCAGCATTATGGAACCAATAACACAGAAGAGATCGAAAAGGTTCTCAAGCAATTAAGCAGTTGGGCCTTTTTTGATGTAAAAAAATATACAAACGAAGTGAAGAACATTAAGGAATTAATCCATGGCAGCGGCAATGCGGAAATTATTTTTCCAGGAGAAGTCCCGATTGAGTTATATCGCAGTGTTTTAAATATTGAGGGTAAAAAAATACCTTCTTTCACCTTCAATCGAATCATTGTCAATGTTGAGAATTCAGAAAAGGAAAATGGGATAGTTTATTTTGTTTCCACTGAACATCAGCAAGTATATATAAGTCATATTTCTTCTGCTCATTTAAGTGAATTTAATCGTAATATTTATAAAAATGCAGCGCAGTTCCCACGTCATTTCGCCTATGAAGCTTCTGAATGGCGGACGATTTTTCTTCCAGAAACTGAAACAGAAATGACAACCTATAAATATTTGCCTGTTAATCTTGATTCTGAGGAATTTAAAGAAGCACTTTTCAGCGATCCTAGTTTTGTGCAAAAAAGCTTCGTCCCTTCAGGGGAGGAATATACGAACGATTCTAGTAAAATGACGTTGAATTTCGAAAGTAACGTCCTTCGCTATGTCAATCCAACCGTGGAAGAGAATTTTGTTAATAGCTCTTATGATTTAGTCAAACGGAGTATTGACTTTGTGAATGAACATGGCGGCTGGACAGACCCTTATCGCTATGTTGATAAAAATGAACTTAATCACTCCGTAACCTTTCGTTTATACAGCATCGAAGGCTATCCCGTCTTTAACGGAAACGGGATTGCTGAAATTAGTGAGGTTTGGGGCCGAGATGAAATCAATCAATATATTCGGCCAAATATTTCTTTGGAGCTTCCCCTTACAACGGAAATGAAAAAGGTCACACGCCCATCGGGGCGTGATGCACTGGAATTTTTACAAAACAAAAAGAATTTTAAGCCAAGTCTTCTTGAAGAAATGATCTTGGGCTATCGGATGGAAAGGGATTCAGATGAGAATAAGCTAATCCTTTTAGAACCCGCCTGGTTCTATCGCTATGATAAAACATGGGGACAGATTACGATGGAAGACCTAGGAGGATTGCAGCATGGATTGGAGTAAGATTAAAACAATTTTTATTATAACGTTCTTAATTTTAGATGTTTATCTCTTATTTCAATTCATGAAAGTCCGTGATGCCAATAAATATGAAGTGATTACGGAGGCCTCGTTTGAAGAAAAACTGAAAGCGGATGAAATCAAATTTGTGGACCTTCCCAAGGATCCCATTAAGGCTCAATACCTCAATGCAAAGCCAAAGATGTTTAATCAAGAAGATATTAAAAAACTTAAGGGACAGACTGTTGTTCTAAGCGGAATCGGGACAACCTCTCTTCATGCCAAATTAGAGAAGCCACTGCAGTTAACTAATAAGTTTGAACCGGCAGAGCTTTCTACCTTTTTAACGGATAATGTGCTTTTTGGAGAGGATTATCAATTTGGAGAGAAAAGTAACAAAGATCAAACGATCACTTACTATCAACGATCGGAAAATTTCCCGTTGTTTAAGAATATTAATGGGATGATCACATTTAAAGTGAATGAAGCTGATCAAATTGTATCTTATGAACAGACCTTCCTGGAGGAAATGGAAACTTTAACAGCAAAAGAAGAAATTCTTAAGCCGTTAAAGGCGATTGAAACCTTGCACCAGAAAGGGATGTTGAAGTCGAAGAGTAAAATTACCAGGGTAGAGCTTGGCTACTCCACACTCATCCAGTTGGCTGCTTCACAAGTATTAGCACCAACTTGGCGCTTTGAGGTCGATGGTAAGGAGAGCCTGTTTGTGAACGCATTTGAAGGGCAGATTATTCAATTTAACAGCGATGAAAATAGTAAATTGGAGTGAAATAGCATGTCTTTAAGTTATAGCATTCTTGCAAGCGGGAGTACAGGGAACGCCCTTTATGTGGAGTCTGATGAACATTCGTTTCTAGTTGATGCTGGGTTTAGCGGTAAGCAAATGGAGGCACTGTTTGGACAAATTGACCGTGATATTAGTAAACTTTCCGGGATTTTTGTCACGCATGAGCACAGTGACCATATTAAAGGAATTGGGATTCTCGCCCGTAAATATCAGTTGCCTGTATACGCGAATGAAAAAACTTGGCGGGCGATGGAACACTCGGTCGGCGCGATTCCAACGGAGCAAAAGTTTGTTTTTAATATGGAAACTGTGAAGAGCTTTGGTGCTGTTGATATTGAATCATTCGGGGTATCACATGATGCTGCAGAACCCATGTTTTACGTTTTTCATCATGGAGGAAAGAAACTTGTCTTAATCACGGATACAGGTTATGTCAGTGACAGGATGAAGGGGACCATCTCCAATGCAGATGTGTATATTTTTGAATCCAACCATGATGTTCAAATGCTTCGGATGGGCAGATACCCATGGAATATTAAACGAAGAATTTTAAGTGATGTGGGCCATGTCTCCAATGAGGACGCAGCCTTTGCGATGAGTGATGTGGTTGGCGATCAAACCAAGCGAATTTATCTTGCCCATTTAAGCATGGATAATAACATGAAGGACTTAGCAAAAATGGCAGTAGCCCAGACCCTTCAGGAGCGTGGGCTGATTGTTGGCGAACAATTTGGCCTTTACGATACAGACCCGAAAATCCCTACTGCCTTAACGGCTGTGTAGATATTTTAAAAGAATGAAGAGCCTTTGTATAGGCACTTCATTCTTTTTTTATTGGCTATGTTGATTGGAGCGCAAATCAACAGGCCAATATTTATGAAAAAACTATGAACAAAGTCGTAAGTTTTTATTAATACAAGGTAATTATTTAGTAATTTATAGATGAACGAGTATAATTGTAATTATAAGCCAAAATAAACGGTAGCAATCTTTTCGGAAAGTGAGGAATGATGTAAAGTGGGTTATTATGATGATCATTCACAAAACCGCTTCAGGGAACAGAAAGGAAACAGGGGTGGAGTTTTCCTAGCCAGCGTAGTTGGTGCGATACTTGGTGCAATTTTAGTAATTATTGCTATTCCAGCCTTATCCAATCGTGGGTTCCTCCCCTACCAAATTGATTCAAATGAAAACAATGCAGTAGAATCAACTAACAATAATAATGATCAGAATATCATCCAAAAACAGGTTTCCTATGATGTGAACACAAATACAACGAAGGCAGTTGAAAAAGCAGCTGATGCTGTGGTCGGAATCAATAATATCCAGTCCACCAGCTTTTGGTCTGATGATCAAGCCGATTCAGAGGAAGAAGCCGCTGGAACGGGCTCAGGAGTTGTCTATAAGAAGGCTGGAGGTAAAGCTTTCGTTGTCACAAACCATCATGTGGTTGAAGGGGCAACAAAGCTGGAAGTAAGTTTGATTGACGGGACAAAGATCCCTGCTAAGCTGCTCGGCAGTGATGTCTGGACTGATTTGGCTGTCCTCGAGGTCGATGCGGACAAGATAAAAAAGGTAGCTGAATTTGGTGATTCCGATAGTTTAAAAATGGGTGAACCCGTTATCGCGATCGGGAACCCGCTTGGCGCAACCTTTTCAGGGTCGGTCACACAAGGAATTATCTCTGGACTTAAGCGGACGATTCCGGTTGATATTAATCAGGATGGATTAATCGACTGGAATGCAGAAGTACTGCAAACCGATGCGGCCATTAATCCAGGAAACAGCGGCGGGGCCTTAATTAATATTACTGGCCAGCTAGTTGGAATTAACTCCATGAAAATTGCGCAAAATGCAGTTGAAGGAATTGGATTATCCATCCCAATCAATTCGGCCCGGCCAATTATCGATGATCTTGAAAAGTTTGGAACGGTTAAACGTCCATATATGGGAGTGGATTTAAAATCAGTCTCTGAAATTCCAGCCTACTATCAAGAAGAAGCGTTGAAATTGCCTCGATCAATCAATTATGGTGTAGCCTTACGACAAGTCGTACCAAATTCTCCAGCCGCTCAAGCAGGCTTGCAAGAGTTGGATGTCATCGTAGAGATGGATGGGCAAAAAATTAACGACGTCATCGATCTTCGGAAACATTTGTACCAGAAAAAGAAAATTGGCGAGCAATTGGAGATTAAATATTACCGTGAAGGTAAGTTGAAGCAAACGACATTAAGATTAGCAGCAGAAACAACTCAATAAAAGCGTGGGCAAAACAGGAAAGTGAACCGTTCACTTTCCTGTTTTTATTTGTGTTATGATGTATAAGTTATTGCGTTATTTCGTATGACAGGATGATATAAAGTAAACAATAGCTTTAATGAAATGTATAAGTGTAGGAAAGGTGAAGTAGAAAATGATTTATTGCTGTGAGGAACATGTGGATATTGCCTTAGATACGATTGTGGATGATTTTGAGACTTTTCCCGTTTTGTCGAAAATAGATGTGGATAACTTATCAACAAACTGTGAATATTGTCAAAATACGGCTACATATGTTGTGGCGAACAAATGATTCCATACAAGATGTGGATAAAAAATGTGAATATGTGGATAACTTCTGTGGATATCTTGTTTGTAAGCTGTTTGTAATCAAGTTGAAAAGGGCTGTGGATTGTGAATATCTCGATTGTTACGGTTGGTAAATTGAAAGAGAAATATTTAAAACAGGGTATTGAGGAGTATTTAAAACGACTGACTGCCTATGCAAAAGTTGATGTCATTGAAGTTGCCGATGAAAAAGCACCTGAAATATTAAGTGAGTTGGAAATGGTCCAGGTAAAGCAAAAAGAAGGCGAAAGAATTTTAGCAAAGATTAGCCAAGATACATATGTAATTGCCTTAGCGATTCAAGGAAAATTAGGCTCATCCGAGGAACTTGCTGATTCACTAGATAAGCTAGCTACCTATGGAAAAAGTAAGATTGCCTTTGTGATCGGCGGGTCATTGGGCTTGAGTGAGGAGGTCATAAAAAGATCTAATGAGCAGCTTTCTTTTTCGCGGATGACCTTCCCCCACCAATTGATGAGGCTCATTCTCGTTGAGCAGATATATAGAGCGTTTCGGATTAATCGGGGGGAACCTTACCATAAGTAGCGGCGGTTTTTTTTATAATAAATTATAATACGCAGACTAACCCTTGAAATGTGCATATGTAAAATAAAGGGTTAGTTTTTCCGTTATAAAAGCAGACATTGATAACATTCTAGCCTAACCTAAGTAGGGATAAGGCATTTGAAAGTAATTGGTTCTTTTCAGTTTTTGAGAAAAATTTTTAATAAATCACTATTAACTATTTATAAATAACTTTTGTGTATAAAGAAAAGGTTGCGGATCATTCTTTAAGTAGCAAGTAAAATAACATATTTACTTTTAAATATAAATCAGGAATCAGCACACTTTTAAATTTAACAGAGATTTTTCCCTTCTTCTTGTATATATTGTATATCAACGAAAACTTTTAAATTTTGATTACTAGAACCTTTATAAACACCTTTTACTGGGACGATATCACTATAGTCACGCCCATAAGAGAGCTTTACATATCGCAAGTCAATTTTACCATTATTGGTTGGATCGAGTCCTACCCATCCGAATGATGGTACGTATGCTTCTACCCAAGCATGGGAAGCGTGTTGAAAATGAGATTGATTACTTTCTATATCACCAATAAAATGATATCCACTTACATATCGTGATGGAATATTGAATATTCTACAAGTTGCTATCATAATATGGGCATAATCTTGGCAAACCCCTCGTTTTAATCTTAATGTTTCTTCTAAGGTTGTATTTACGTTCGTTACTTTTTGATCGTAGGTAAAATTTGAATAGATTGCATTTGAAATTTGTTCAAGCAATTGATAAATACTTTTTGATTGATTTTCATCAATAAATGTATAAACGAATTTTTTTAATTCAGGTGTTATGATAGAATAGGGAGTTTCCATTAAATAATCTGCAAACTTATTTTGGAATTTTTTATTGATAAGGATGGCACGTTCTTCCTCATAGGTTAGCTGACTTCTTTCTCGTTGCTCCGTCACAGTTGTCTCCACAATGGAATCCATTTTAATTGTCAGATGTTGATGTGGGGAATTAATAGTAAAATAATGCACCAGATTCCCAAAATAATCAGTATATGGGAATAATGAAACGGCCGGGTCAATCATAATGGTATGCTCACAACATGATTGACGTCCATCGTTTATGGGAGAAAGCCGGAGCTCATTGACACTGGCCACTACTGGATCTTTGTATGTATATTGGGTAAGATGAGTAATTTTTAATTTCACGCTTAAACAAACTCCTCTTGAAAAAATGTTTTTGTAATGATTACTCCGAGTCTATTAATAGATTCCAGCATGTCAAGAATCAGTTCTAATCCAACAGATTCATAATTTTCACCATCTAAACCTGCAAGATTCTGCTTTAATTTTGTGACAAGCTCTATAGCTTTCTCTGCAAGTAAATCAAATTGATAGTCTTGTTTTTTAATCTTCATTAAAAAGATTTCCAAAGTAGACAAGGAATATCTTACTGAACGAGGGAAAGTAGGATTTAAAATTAAAAATTCAATCACTTTTGCTAAGGTAACGTCATCAGCATAAACTTTTCGAAAGGCTTCATATCCACCAACGGACTTCAATAATACAATTAATCGATTATACTTGGCATGATTACAAAGAGGAAGGGAGTCCTTTGTAAAATTAGTATAGATGCTTTGTAGAATACGGACAGTGTTTTCAGCACTCTCAAGAGATTTACCAGATTGAAAAAAATTCCATTCATGATTCCGAACCATTGTGGAATAGGCAGTTCCGTTAAAAAGGGATAACCATTCTTTTGAATGTTGAAAAAAATTATACGGTGACTGCATCATCATGCTACTTAAGTCTTGCTCATTTAACCAAAGATAAAACTCATTCATTATATCCCATAATTCACCGGGCAAAAGCTGCCGTAAAGCACGCATATTATTTCTTACAAAATAAACACAAGAAAACAAGGAATTTTGATTGATCGGCTCAAACGTTAAAAATTGAAGAGCAGTCGTTTCATTAGCATGTTCAAAGTGTTCTTTAAAAAAATGAATGTCACCAATTGAGGCAATAAGCCTTTCCCATATATATTCATTATCATGACTTTTTAATTCATGACGCATATGGTAATTTACATCAATTATTCTCGTGTAATTTTCTGCTCTTTCCAAATATCGGCCTATCCAGAATAAATTTTCAGCAGTACGATTCATCATTTTTCTTTCACCTCATTTTTATTTTCATCATTGCTAAGGCTTTCCAATATCCATGTATCCTTCGTACCCCCACCTTGGGATGAATTCACCACAAGTGAACCATCTTTTAAAGCTACCCGTGTAAGTCCTCCTGGAACAACATGTACATCTTTCCCCATAAAGACAAATGCCCGTAAATCAATATGGCAGGGTGCTATATTTTTATTTGTAACGGATGGAGAAGTGGACAACTTCATTGTGGGCTGAGCAATAAATTTTTCAGGTGTTCGGATAATCTTTTTAGCAAATGAGCTAATTTCCAGTTCAGAGGCAGTTGGTCCAATTAACATGCCATATCCACCGGAAAGTGACCTTTCCTTGACAACCATTTCAGGCAAATGATTGAGAACATACTCTCTATCAACTTGATTGGAAAGAATATAGGTAGGAACATTTTTTAAAATTGGTTCTTCGTTTAGATAATAACGGATCATCTCTGGTACAAAATTATAGATGGCTTTATCATCGGCAATGCCAGTTCCTGGGGCATTGGCAATAGCGACATGGCCAGCACGGTAAACATTCATTAGTCCTGGAACCCCAAGCAATGAATCTGGACGGAAAGTAAGGGGATCAAGGTATTCATCGTCAATACGTCGGTAAATTACATCAACTTGATGAAGTCCATCTAAGCTTTTCAAATAAACCCTTTGGTCATGAACAATTAAGTCTTTCCCTTCTACGAGTTCAATTCCCATTTCTTGAGCGAGATACGTATGTTCAAAATAGGCAGAGTTATGGATTCCTGGTGTAAGTAAAACAACAGTAGGATTTTTTTTTGACTGGGGAGCAAGGCTTCGTAAACTACTTAATAAAATATTTAAACTTTGATCAATATCTCTAACATGGTGATTAAAATATAATTCTGAAAAAAGATTTACCATGAGGGAACGGTTTTTATAAACATAGGACAACCCTGAAGGAGTTCTTACATTATCTTCTAATACATAAAAATCTCCAGTCTCACTCCGAATTAAATCAATACCGGATATTGGTATATAAACGTTATTTGGAATATTCATTCCTGTCATTTCTTTACAAAAATAAGGGTTAGTAATAACCATGTTCCTTGGAATGATATTGTCTTTAAGTATGTTTTGTTCATGGTACACATCATAAATAAATTGGTTTAATGCACAAATTCTCTGTTTTAATCCTTTTTCTAAAAGTGACCATTCATCTGATGTTACAATTCTAGGAATCATATCAAAGGGAATGGTTCTTTCTAATGATGAATCATTCGGATTTTCATTATACAAAGTAAAGGTGATACCTTGTTTAATCATTTGTGATTGCAAAAAAGAGTTTCGATTATCTAACTCATTTGCCCCCATTTTTGAAAATCGTTGAAAGACAGATTCATAAGGTGTTCGAACTGTACCAAATTGATCAAACATCTCATCATAATAAGAAGATTTTGTGTAATTGGAAAATGAATGTGTTTGTACAGTTTTTAATAAAGGTATAGACATTAGAGCAACCCCTTAAAATTCAACTATTTTACTAATTGTTAAATGTTATGTTTCCTAACATGAACACGGATTATTATATGACACCTATAAACCGCGTTTTGTCGAAATAGCTCCTGAATTTGTGACAAATTTGTGACAAATTTGTGAACTTTTCAAATTTTAAACAAAGTGTTATGATAAATGACATGTAAATAGATATGTAATATTTTGTGACACATAATGTGATATAAAACAAAAAGACGGATTATTTCGAAAAATATAAGAAATAAATGGATATGGGCGGGGGTATGAGTGAGGTTTACAATCGGCAAAAAATTGATCATTGGTTTTCTGGCAGTAGCTATTTTTTTTGGTAGCATAAGTCTGATTTTTTACTATTACATAACAAAAGTAAACGACTCCTATTCAAATTTAATGAATCGGCGGGTGCAGATTTTATCGAACGCAAAAGATATTCAAGTGGTTTCATTACAACAAACCAGTAGTTTACGCGGCTATCTTCTGACTCAAAGCCCGGATTTCTTAATTGACTTGCGAACAGCGAATACACGCTCGAATGACCTTATAAATGAAACCAAATATTTGGTCACTCAACCTGAAACGAAAGATGCCGTAACAAAGTTAGAAGGGCTCAATAAAGAATTCCAGAAAAAATATGAACAATTACTTACAAACTATCAAAATCACAAGGACCAAAAAGAGGCTTTGGATTATTTTGTTACAGAAATTTTACCCATAGGCGTACAGTTGCAGCCACTAGCGAAATTCATTACAGATCGCAATCAACTATTAATGGATGAAGGGATAAAAAGGAATACAGAGCTGGTCCAAAAGGTAAAGGCAACGACCATCCTTTTAAGTGTTTTATCTATTATTTCTACCATTTTGATTGGGCTGCTTTTGTCACGGAATATTATCGGTAATCTATTTAAAATAACGAATGTGATCGCTGGCGTTACCTCCGATTTTAAAGCAGCGACACCATTGCCGCGAATTGAGGTTTCTTCCCAAGATGAAATCGGCGATATCGCCCAAGCTTTTAATGAAATGGCTAAAGCCCTTCAGGAACAAAGCTGGTTAGAGACGAAAATTACAGAAATGGCTACCATGTACCAAGGAATTCATGATTTACAGAACTTGGCGGAGCAATTCATCACGAAGATTACGCCGATGATGGGAGCAAGTTACGGTGTTTTCTATATCAAAAAGGGCTCTGGGGATGGAAAACGCCTCCATAGGCTCGCAGCATATGCTTATAATGGTCAGGACATTGGCTCGCCGGTTTTTTGCTTCGGAGAAGGGCTAGTCGGACAGGCCTCATTGGAAAAGAGAATGATTTTGCTTACCGATATTCCGGAACAATATATTCAAATCTCCTCAGGAACAGGGGCGGCCCAACCGTCAAGCATTATCATCATACCGGTAGAATTTGAAGGGCAAGTCACTGCTGCCATTGAATTGGCATCATTCAATCCATTCAGCCCAATTCAGCAAACGCTGCTGAAACAGATACTGAATCATATTGGGATTACGATAAACAGTGTGGTTGGCCGCATGCAGATAGAAAATCTGCTAAGAGAATCGAAGGTATTAACGGAAGAACTTCAGAGTCAGTCTGAAGAGTTGCGGCTCCAGCAGGAAGAACTACAAAGCATTAACGAAAAGCTTGAGGAACAATATAAAAACGCCGAACAAAAGTCAAAAGAATTAGAAAAGACAAAAATAGAACTGGAAGAAAATGCAGAGCAACTTGTTCTCAGTTCGAAATACAAATCGGAATTTCTCGCTAATATGTCACATGAGCTGCGGACTCCTCTCAATAGCTTGCTGATATTGGCCCGCCTGCTTGCTGACAATGAGGATGGAAATTTAAAGGAGAAACAAGTGGAATTTGCACGTACGATCTATTCATCCGGCAATGACCTGTTTCAGTTAATCAATGACATTTTGGACTTATCGAAAGTGGAGTCGGGAAAAATTGATATCATTCCTGATGCAGTGAACTTAATGAGTATTTGTACTTCTTTGGAGGGTCAATTCCTCCCGGTGGCCCGTCAGAAAGGTCTTAAACTTACTGTACAGCTGGAGTCAGGACTGTCGGATGCCATCTTTACGGATGAATACCGTTTACTTCAAATATTAAAAAATTTGCTATCCAATGCCTTTAAATTTACCAAACAAGGCAGCGTCCTGATGCATATTTTCAAAGCGGGCAAAGAAATTTTATCCAAGCATTCTGAACTGAAAAATATAGATACAGCCTTGGCCTTTTCTATAACAGATACAGGCATAGGGATTCCCAAAGAGCAACAAAGCCTTATCTTTCAAGCGTTTCATCAAGGGGACGGGACGACCAGCCGAAAATACGGAGGTACAGGATTAGGACTTTCGATTAGCAGGGAAATCGCCCAATTATTAGGCGGGGTTATTCATTTTGAAAGCATCGAAGGGATAGGAAGCACTTTTACACTGTTTTTGCCCATTGATGTAGTGGATATTATTTCAGCAACCGGAATCTTCAAGCTAGAGGCTGCTGCGGCGCTTGCCGAATCCTCAACAATGGAGCAAGAGACCCCTTTATTACAAAATAGTGAACCTTTTTGGAATGGCAAGAAAATATTGATCGTTGATGATGATATGCGTAATATATTTGCACTAACTACGGCTCTAGAGAACCGGAAAATGAAAGTGGTTTTTGCAGAAAATGGGCGACAGGGTATTATGGTTTTACAAGAGAATCCGGACATCGATCTCATCCTTATGGATATAATGATGCCCGATATGGATGGATATGAGGCGATTAGCGCCATTCGACAAATACCTCAATATGAAGATTTACCGATTATTACGCTTACGGCTAAAGCGATGAAAAATGACCGGGAAAAATGCATTGAGGCTGGTGCGTCCGATTACATAAGCAAACCTGTTCATTTGGAGCAGCTTTTCTCGCTCATGCAGGTTTGGTTGTACAGATAGGTGGAATCAATGTTGCGCGAATCCTTAGACAGAACCCTAATGTGTGAAACAGAAGTTGTTGACGAGCTGGAGCAAATCGAAATCAAGCTTTTGCTCGAAGGGATATACCGGCATTATGGATTTGACTTCCGAAACTATGTATTCTCCTCCATTCGGCGAAGAATTTGGCATCGAATTCAAGCTGAAAATCTGACCAGCGTATCCGGTCTACAGGAGAAAGTTCTTCATGATCCCCGAACCATGAAGAAATTATTGGAGGATTTCTCCATTAATATAACGGAGATATTTCGCGATCCAAGTTTTTTTCTGACCTTTCGTCAAAAAGTAATACCGGTATTGAGGGAATACCCTTCTATTCGCATTTGGCATGCAGGCTGTCCTTCAGGCGAAGAGGTGTATCGATGTCTATTTTGTTATATGAGGAAGGCTTGCATGAAAAAACGGGAATTTATGCGACAGATATGAATGAGTCTGTTTTAAAAAAAGCTAAACAGGGGGCTTTTCCATTAAAGAAAATGCAAATCTATACAAAGAATTATCTAAAGGCTGGGGGTACGAGAGCATTCAGCGAATATTACACTGTTAAAGACGAACAGGCGTCTTTCCACTCATTTTTGTGCGAAAATGTTGTATTTGCTCAACATAATTTAGCGGTCGATCACTCCTTTAATGAATTTCACGTGATTATTTGCCGGAATGTGATGATTTATTTTAATGCGGAGCTCCAAAATCGTGTCCATGACTTATTCTATGAAAGTTTGATTGTATCCGGAATTCTAGGAATAGGACAAAAAGAAGATATTGTCTTTACTTGCAAGAAAAAGTGTTATGAGGAGATAGATTCCAATGAAAAACTATACCGAAAAATTAAGTAGCGCTACACAAAAAGTCAATATATTACTCGTCGATGATCGTCCTGAAAATCTGCTTGTACTCGAAAGTTTACTATCCACCCCCCGTTATAATTTAATCACTGCCTATTCCGGTGAGGAAGCGTTGAAGCATGTGCTGACTACAAATTTTGCCGTTATTTTGCTCGACGTACAAATGCCGGGAATGGACGGTTTTGAAACAGCTAGGTTAATCAAATCACGGAAAAAGTCAAAACATATTCCGATTATTTTTATTACAGCAATTAGTCAGGCCATAGAGCGTGTTAAACAAGGGTATTCAGCAGGTGCCATTGACTATATTTTTAAGCCGTTTCATTCGGAAACGCTGAAAATGAAGGTTAAAGCTTTCGTGATGATGCATCAATACCAGGAGCAAATTAAGCTCCAAAATGAATTGCTGAAAGTGATTGGGGAAACCTCGATAGATACGATAGCTACTCTTGATGAAAAAGGATGGCTATTAACTGTCAATCCTGCAATGGCAGATATGTTTGGTTATAAGGCAGAGGAAATAATTGGGAATCATATCGACATAATTGTTCCTGGGCTGTTTATGAATGACTTAGATGAATTAGGGTTAGCAAAGACCATTGAAACGTTTGCTTTACGAAAAGATACTAGCAGTTTACCAGTTGACATTCAAATCGGAGAGGCAAGGATTGAAGGCAGACACATCTACGTTTGTTCTATTCGTGATGTTACCGAACGGAAACTGACGGAGGAAAAACGTTTTCGTAAAATATTTGATGCCACTCCATGTTTGGTGGCCTTAAGGTCGCTAAGGGATCAGAGATACATAAATGTGAATGAAAGCTGGCTTAATAATACCGGATATCATTATGATGAAGTGATTAATCAAACATCAGACGTACTGCAGTATATTATCGATTCAGATGAAATGTGGGAAATGGATTCCGGGCAAATTGGAATGAAAAATCTGGTTCAAAATGCGGAGATAAGCTTTTTGACCAAGTTCGGAGACCTGCGGGAAGGACTATTATCGACTGAAATCGTTAAAATACATGGGGAGGAATGCCTTCTCAGCGTGATTACGGATATTACGGATAGAGTGTCCTTGGAGAAGGAAATGGTCCGTTTTGATCGTCTGAACATAATGGGAGAAATGGCTGCGGGTATTGTGCATGAGATCCGTAATCCGATGACGACAGTTCGCGGCTTTTTACAAATGTCGAAAGATTCCCCCTTACCCGAATATATTGATATCATGATTGAGGAATTGGATCGGGCCCATAACATCATTACGGAGTTCCTTTCGGTTTCTAAATCTAATCCAACTAAACGAAAATTGAAGGATCTTAATTCTATAATCGAAATATTATTTCCTCTCATCCAGGCGAAGGCCATGTGCTCTAATAACGATATCAGTCTTGAATTGGGTGAATGCCCCCCATTAAAATTGGATGAGAAAGAGATTCGCCAGTTGATCTTGAATCTTTCGTTAAACGGAATAGAGGCGATGTCTGCCGGCGGAAGACTGACCATAAAAACATACCGCGAAGAGTGTGCGGTTGTACTGGAGATACAGGATCGAGGATGCGGAATCAAGGAAGAGCTGCTTGAAAAAATCGGTACTCCTTTCTTTAGTACGAAGGTACATGGTACGGGGCTGGGTTTATCCGTATCCCATAGTGTCGCTGCCAGGCATAATGCAGAAATCAAGGTGAAAACTAGCCGGCAAGGAACGATATTTCTTGTTCGATTCCGACTGCAGGAATAATAAAGGGTAGAACATTGTTTTTTGTTCAGTTTGAAGAATGAAGGGTACTCTCACTATAATTGTTTTCGCCGTTAGAACTGTTACGGTGAACCTTACCATAAATAAAGGCGGTTTTTTTGAATAATTTGTAAATGTATAAGTAACGTGTTTATGTTACGAGTTGTTATTGAACAAGTTTTCAAGTTAATCCCTCCCATTTCTTTGCAAGTGGTGACAGCCATGTCCGAAATTTGCCGGAAATAAAAGGTTGAAAGCCATTGGTATGCAAGGGTTCAACCTTTCTTTCAAAACCATTATTGCTGGAAAGGGCTTTTAAGTTCTGATAATTCATCCAAATAATTTTGGAAAACACTTAAATTTTTATTGATAAAGGTGGTGGTGATTAACTTATGTAACATTTCTGTTATTTTAAAAAGGTTCTCCGCTTTTTTACATCCCCAGTTATTAGCTGGTTTTTCCCAATATAAAATTTCATCATTTCTAATGCACTTTGTAATTTTGGCAATCTTTCCAAAAGATTTTGTTCTTCCTTAAATATATTTTTAAAAAAACTTTTAATATAAACAGAATATTGCTAAAATAATAATATATTTTAATAATTTTCAGGCATGTGACTGGTAATGCAGGCAGGACCTAAATTGAGTAGTGTGTTTTATGCTGCTCAATTTAGGTCTTTTTTATTTCATCATAATAAAAAGGAGATAGATCTTATGAGACCAGAGGATATCGTTAGAAGTGGACCAAATCAATACATTTGCAAAGAAGGAATTCTGAAAGACATCGCTTATTACTTAGATGGATTTCATTCACCAGTAGTAGTTACAGGACACAAATCATATCAAGCATTCTTAAATTATACTAACCTACCTCCTCATGTTCGGGTCATTCAGTCTGATAGATACAGCTCAGATACCGCGGTAAATAGTATAGCAGCAGGTGCTAGTCAGGCAGATGTGATTATTGGGATTGGCGGGGGCGTAATCCTTGATACGGCCAAATCAGTAGCAGACCGTTTAAATATTGAAGTCATAACAATCCCAACAGTTGTAGGCACATGCGCTGCCTCCACCCCTCTAAGTGTGATTTATGATGACAATGGGTCATTTATTAGAGTCGACTACCATAAACGCTCAAGTTATCTAACACTAGTAGATCCTGAATTCTTACTTTCCTCCCCTGCAGATTATTTTAAAAGCGGCATTGGTGATACCTTGGCTAAATGGTATGAAGCCGAGGCCATCATTCGCAACAATATAAACAACGACCTATTTTCTATTATGGTGCAAACGGGATTAAACAACTCCTCTTTCATAAAAGCCATTCTATTAGAAGAGGGGAAAAATGCGATTCAAAGCCTAGTAACAAAGACCATCTCTCCTTCCTTTACAAAAATTTTAGAGGCGGTCATTACCTTAGCAGGAACGGTAGGTGGGTATGGCGGACGCTATGGCAGAATGGCTGGAGCCCATGCGATTCATAATGGACTAAGCTTTATTGAGGAAACGCACAGCATTCTCCATGGTCAAAAGGTGGCATATGGGATTTTAGTACAGCTAATCCTTGAAAACCGAACAGAGGAAGTCCAGGATCTCCTTCCTTTTTACAAAGACCTGGGCTTCCCGACCAACTTTGAAGATTTGGGTATTACCCATCATCAAGAGCAAGCCATGAAACTCATTGCTGCCCATGCAATCAAACCAGAAGAATCCTTGCAGTTACTGGGGTCCTATAGTGATAGGGGCATAATCGAGGCGATTAAACAATTGGAAAGTCTATTAATAAAAAAATAGGAGTTTAGGAGATTCAATCTAATGACAATGAAGGCATTAATAAAAGAGACCGCCGCCCCAGGTTTAACTTTAAAAAACACCTGGGATATTCCTGTACCGGGAAAAGGGGAAGTACTAGTTCGAGTGAAGATCCGGACGCAATTCCCGACGAAATCGCTACGATGTTGGAACCGATTGAAGTTTGCGTACACGCTGCTCAAGTATCAGATGTCCATGGGAAACATGTAGCCGTTCTTGGCGCAGGTCCTATTGTCTTATTCTCAGCCTGTGCCAGTTTAGCATTAGGAGCCCGTACTGTTAGTATTAGCGACTTAAAACAATCTAGGGTAGAACTTGCTTACTCATGTGGAGATATGACTACTTGGAATCCTTTGGAAACACCGGCATCAACTGTATTAGGATCCAATGCGCCGGATGTGATTATTGAAACGACTGGAAGTGAGCGTTCACTTATAGATGCTCTTCCCTATTTGCGTAAGGGTGGAAATGTGACGATGGCTGGTCTTTTCCGTGAAGAAGTTTCTGTTAATCTCTCACGCGACCTGGTATTTAAAGAAGCCACTTTCAAAGGTATACATGGGCGAAAGATGTGGGATACGTGGAATTTGATGGAGACCTTAATCCTTCAAACCAAACTAAACGATGCACCCGCTGTCACTCATCGCTTTCAATTTGAAGACTTTTCAGAAGGATTCCGTGTTGCCTCAACCGGTGAAGCAATGAAAGTATTACTTTACCCATAGTAGAATATTTATGTCACGCGAGAACAAGGTCCTCCCTCTTTCTTGTATAAAATTGGGAAGTTGAAAAATATCAAAAAGTTGTTGACGCTTTCATAAACAGGTTATATAATCAAAACAAATCAAATACACAAACATAGACATGTGACTGGTAATGCAGGCAGGATCTAAAATTGGCAAATAATATTATTTGTCGTTTTAGGTCCTGTTTTTTTTTCGCCCAAAATCTGCTGCCCTTTCACCAATCTAAAAAAGGAGAGAATCAAGATGAACTACAAACACACTGCAGCTGAAGTCTTGAAGTATGTAGGCGGCAAAGAAAATATTTCCCATTTTGAACATTGTTCGACAAGATTAAGATTTTCCTTAATTGATACCAGCAAAGCCAATGTTGAAAAGTTAACAAGCGTTCCCGGTGTTATAGCAGTAAAAATGACTGGCCAATGCCAAGTCGTCATCGGAAATGAAGTAGTCGAAGTCTATGATGAAGTCATTGATATGATTGGATCCCCTGCAGCAAACACTGGATCCGCAAATAAACCAAAAGAGAAGCAAAAAATTGGAAGCGTTATATTGGACTTCATCGTGGGTGTATTCCAGCCGCTAGTACCTGCCATTGCCGGTGGAGGAGTTTTAAAATCGATTTTATTGCTCTTTTCATTAATAGGTTTACTTGATACAAATGGTCAAACGTATAAGATTTTAAACCAAATTGGAGATGCTCCTTTATATTTTCTTCCAATCTTGGTAGCAGTAACGACAGCAAATAAACTGAAGGTAAATACACTGGTCGCTCTTGCTTCTGTTGGTGCTTTAATATTACCAAATATGACAGCCATGTTGGGAGAAGGCGCTCATTTGTTTGGCTTCACAGTGAAGAATATTCCTTACGCCTATCAGGTATTCCCGGCTATCTTAACAGTTCTTCTATTTGCACAGGTAGAAAAATTGTTTACTCGAATCTCACCAAAAGCGATTCGGATCTTCTTTGTGCCAATGATGTCACTTTTAATTACCGTTCCGATTTCTTTACTGATTTTAGGACCACTTGGATTTACACTTGGCCAAGGCTTCGCAGCAGTCATTTTAGCAGTATTCGCAAAAGTTGGTTGGATTGCCGTAGCTATTTTAGCAACCGTATTACCGTTTATGGTAGCTACAGGAATGCATAAAGCGATGGTCCCTTATGCAGTGACCGCAATGGGTGCCGGTAAAGAAGTCCTTTACTTACCTGCTTCACTCGCACATAATATTGCGGAAAGTGGTGCTTGTTTTGCCATTGCTTTAAGAACAAAGGATAAAAGATTAAGATCCACAGCCATTTCTGCAGGTATTTCCGCCCTATTTGGTATTACCGAGCCAGCATTATACGGGGTCACTCTCCAAAATAAAAAGGTGTTAGGCAGCGTTATGATCGGTTCTTTTGTTGGCGGTACATTTATCGGAATCGTTGGCTTGCAGGCGTTCGTACTTGTTGGACCGGGGTTAGCGAGCTTATCGATGTTTATTTCTGAAGATTTGCCAAAAAATATCATCAATGCCGTCATCGGGCTGGTTATCTCATTTGCAATTTCATTTCTAGCAGCATTTATCTTAGGAAAAGACCAAAAGGTAAAAGAAGAACAGCAAGATTTAATTTCGAATTTAACGGCTGAAAAAGAGTTCAAAAGTCCTGTTATTGGGCAAATGATTCCACTATCAGAAGTAAAGGATGAAGTCTTCTCATCAAAGATCATGGGTGAAGGAATCGCTGTTATTCCATCAAAAGGAGAACTATACGCACCTGTTGACGGCAAAATAGAAATGATTTTTGATACAAACCACGCATTGGGAATGACAACGGCAAATGGAGCGCAGCTTTTATTCCATGTAGGGATTGATACTGTCCGACTAGGTGGAAAACACTTTGAACCGCAAGTGAAGGTTGGTGATGAAGTAAAAGCTGGAGATTTATTGTTAAAGTTTAATATTGATAAGATTGTGGCAGAAGGATATGATCCAGTCACAATGGCTGTCGTGACGAATAAAGACAAGTACTCGGTAAAAGTGGCTGATTTAAAGAATGTTGATCATAAAGATACATTGATGTTTGTAACGGCATTAGGAAACTAGAATAGAGGAGAGAATTGATATGACTAAAGGATTTCCAGAGAATTTTTTATGGGGCGGCGCTTTAGCCGCCAATCAGGTAGAAGGCGCATGGAATGTAGATGGAAAAGGACTGTCGGTAGCCGATGTGGCTACCTATAAGTCTAACTTAAAATTAGATGATTATGAGGGCCATGTTTCCATTTCATCTGAAGTGATTGAAAAAGCAATGGCTGATCAAGATGATAAACTGTATCCAAAACGGAGAGGGATTGATTTTTATCATCGTTATGAAGAGGATTTGGCGCTATTTGCGGAAATGGGGTTCAAAACCTTGCGTGTCTCGATTGCGTGGAGCCGAATTTTCCCTACTGGAGAAGAGGAAGAGCCAAATGAGTTGGGATTACAATTCTATGATCGCTTATTTACTGAAATGAGAAGACTGGGAATTGAACCGATTGTTACCCTCTCCCATTATGAAATGCCTCTCGCTTTAAGTGTGAAATATAATGGCTGGGTGGAAAGAAAAGTAATCGACCATTTCGTAAGGTTCTCGAATGTTTGTTTTAACCGTTATAAGGACCTAGTAAAATACTGGCTGACATTTAATGAAATTGACAGTATCAACCGCCATCCGTTCACAACAGCCGGAATCATTCCGGACCGCTGTCCGGAAGGCAAGGAAGAAGAACTCGTTTACCAGGCATTGCACCACCAATTCGTGGCATCTGCTCTAGTTACGGCAGATTGCCATCGCATCATTCCGGGCAGCCAGGTAGGCTGTATGCTGACAAAGCTTACGACTTACCCTAATACGTGCAGCCCAGAAGACGTAGAAGTTACCCTTAAAAGAAATCTTCATAACTATTTTTACTCGGATGTTCAGGTTTTCGGGGAATATCCAGTCATGATTGAGAAAATGTTTGAACGGAAAAATATCCAGATTAAAATGGAACCTAATGATCGAGAAATTCTCCGCAAACATACGGTTGACTTTATCTCGTTTAGTTATTATATGTCACTAACAGAGTCTGCTAAAGATGGATTGGAAAAGACAGCTGGAAATACTATAATGGGCGTTAAGAATCCATATTTGCCTTCAACGGACTGGGGATGGCAAATTGATCCTGTCGGCTTAAAGATATCCTTAATTGAATTGTATGATCGTTATAAAAAGCCACTTATCATTGTAGAAAATGGTATGGGTGCATTTGATAAGGTTGAAAGTGATGGATCCATCCATGATGACTATCGAATGAATTACTTTAGAGAACACTTTAAACAAATGAAAGCAGCAATTGAAGAAGGCGTCGACCTCTTTGGTTATACAAGCTGGGGACCAATCGACCTGATCAGCGCAGGAACATCCCAGATGTCCAAACGATACGGTTTTATTTATGTAGACCAGGATGATGAAGGAAATGGCACGTTAAATCGCAGCCGCAAAGATTCCTTTTACTGGTATAAAAAAGTAATTGAAAGCAATGGAGAAGATTTGGAATAGTACTCCAACTTTTCGCATGGGAAGGTGATGACGGTGATTAAAATTAAAAAAGTCCTAAATTCTAGCGTAGTATTGGTAGAAAATGAACAAAAGAAAGAATACATTCTTTTTGGTAAAGGAATTGGTTATGGACAGACAGCTGGTAATATTATTGAGGAACACAAAGCTGATCAAATGTTCCTACCAGTTGAAAATATCAAAGTGAAAGAGTTTCTTGGTTTATTGGATACCATTCCACCTGTATTTATTGAGCTGACTCAGCAAATTGTCAATTTTGCGGAAGAAAAGCTGAACACGAAGCTCAATACGGGTATCTATTTTACGTTAATGGATCATTTAAATTTCGCCGTAGAAAGATATAAAAAAAATATCAACATCACTAACCGCGTATATTGGGAGATTAAAAATTATTATTCAGAGGAATTTGATATTGGAATATATGCCCTAAAGCGAATGAATGAAAAGCTCAATATAGAATTACCCATTGAGGAAGCGGCCAATATCGCTTTCCATTTAATAAACGCTCAAGGGGAAAAGAAAGAATCAAAAAATGGCATGAAGTTTGCCAAAATGATTGGAAGCATTGTCAACTTGGTCCGGTATACGTTGAATATCAACATGGATACGGAAAACATTCATTATACTCGGTTTATCACCCATGTTAAATTTTTTGTAGAACGTTTCTATACCGATAAGATGATTGAGGAAAAAGACAATGTACTGTTTGAGCAAATCGCCAGCTTGTATCCACAGGCGATGGATGGTGCTTTTAAAGTTAAGGAATATATTAAACAAGTTCATGGAAAAACCATTCCGAATGATGAACTGGCCTATCTTGCCGTGCATATACACAGGTTAATTTCTTATAATCAGCTTGGATAATAATAATGCCACTTGCTTTATTTTTTGCAAGTGGCTTTTTTTGCGTTAGTTTCCATTTTTTAGAATTCTCTTCATATTACATTATATGAGCCTATGGAGGTGTTTAAGGTGAACCGTACATAAATAGAGGCGGTTTATTATTTTAACATTATTGAACCGTGTGATAAGTAGGTGAGGTTTACCAATAGGATGAACTCATGGCTTGGTAAGCTTTCCAAGCCATTTTTTTATGCTTTATTCAACGTAAGCAGCACATTCAAAAGTCTCGCTATACTGTAATTTCAAGAAAAAAATTAGAGAAATAGAAGAAAACTAATTAGTGAATCACTATAAGTTTGTATGTTATCTTGTATGATTTTTTACATGAATACTGAATTACCTTCCTTGTAAATTTACTATCAATAAAAAATCCATATTATTTTGAATAATAACGTTTTAAATGTAAACCATATTTAAAACCAGGTTGACAATTAATTTGAGATTCATTATTATCATAGTTGTAAATAGTACATATTGATTATTAGGAGAGATAAGAATGAAAATTAAAGAAATTACCTTTGTGGCAGTGTTTGCCTCTGTCATGGGTGCTCTAGGAGTAGTTCCGCCTATTATGCTGTCTTTTACACCAGTTCCCATTACATTACAAACTCTGGGTGTCCTTCTTGCGGGAGGAGTATTAGGAGCAAGATTAGGGGCGATGAGCCAAACCATCTTTTTATTACTTGTCGCTGCTGGAATGCCTCTTCTATCTGGAGGACGAGGTGGACTAAGTGTATTTGTCGGACCAAGTGTTGGTTATTTAATTTCATGGCCTATTACGGCTTTTTGTATTGGGTATTTACTATCACGTTTTCAAAATTTAAAATTACAACATGTATTAATGATTAATTTGACAGTTGGAATTCTATTAATCTATTTAATTGGAATTCCTGCTCAAGCATTTATGATGGACATTCCTGTTTTAGAAGCTGCAAAATTAAGTTTAGTTTATATACCAGGGGATATGTTAAAAGCTATTTTAGCCTCTATTTTAGTTTACAGACTAAGAAAGCACCCGTTTTTTTCACGCTCATTAGCAACAAGTTATTCCAATAACTTAACTAAAAATATCTAAATCTTAAGAGACACCTTGATGTGTCTTTTTTTAAAAGGTGATATATCATGGGAAATATTACAGATTCATATAAGACTTTCGCAAAATTATCCCCCAACCAAATAGCGATCCATACAAATCATCAGCAAATTAGTTATCAATATTGGTATAAATTAATTAATCAAACAGCGCACTGGCTTCACTCTCTTTATTCAGAAAATAAAACAATAGGAATCCTTTTGCCAAACGGTATCCCTTTCCTACAATTCTTTGCAGGAGCATCTAAGGCTGGTTGGATTGCTGTTCCATATGATTTGAAATGGAATATATCCGAATTGAAAAAAAGGGTCATCCTTTCCCACCCTTCTATCATTATCACAACTAGAGAAATTTACTCTCAAATCAAACAAATCATTCCTAATGTAACGATCTTGGATGATTGTTTACAGGAAATCTCTCAATTTGATTCTTCAACTGTAAGAAAAACGGAAGAAAATATGCCTTTTTACATTGGATTTACTTCTGGTACGACAGGTATCCCAAAAGCTTTTGTTCGCTCTCAAGATTCATGGGTGGCTAGCTTTGATTGCAATCGTTTTGATTTCGGATTAGATGAATCCGATCACGTTCTTATTCCAGGTGCCTTAATTCATTCTCATTTTCTGTATGGAGCTATTAGCACCTTGTATTTAGGTGGAACTGTTTTTCTTTTAGAAAAGTTTTCTCCTATTGAAGCACTTACATGGATACAGTCCTTACCTATTACAACCATATATGTAGTTCCGACTATGGTAGAAGCATTCCTGAAAGTAGGAATCCAAATCGATAAGACTATAAAAATTCTTTCATCTGGTGCAAAATGGTCTGAAAGATCAAAACTAGAAATCCGTCATATGTTTCCTAATATGACCATGTACGAGTTTTATGGAGCTAGTGAATTGAGCTTTATTACTGTACTTTCTGATAGAGAAGGTATTCAGAAAGCAACATCTGTCGGAAAGCCTTGCTATGGAGTTGAGGTACAAATACGGCGTCCAGATCAGAAATTAGCAAAGCTAAATGAGACCGGAAAAATATATGTAAGAAGCAAATTTGTGATAAATGGGTACTTTGATTATGAGGGAAGTACCATTCATACTATTCATGATGAAGAGGGGTGGACCACGGTCCATGATATGGGCTATGTTGACGAAGATGGCTTTTTATATATTGTAGGTCGTGAACAAAGTATGATTTTATATGGAGGAATAAATATTTTTCCTGAAGAAATAGAAAAAGTGATTTCCTTACATCCAGATGTCGAAGAAGTTGCTGTAATAGGCCTATCAGATTCGTATTGGGGTCAGGTTGTTGCTGCGGTAGTGAAAGGAAAGGGTAGCCAATTAGAGTTAAAAAGATTTTGTAAGACGCATTTATCTTCTTATAAAATTCCACGTAAGTGGTTTTTTCTATCTGAAATGCCGTATACAACGAGTGGCAAGATAGCTCGTGCTGAGCTAATAAAACGAATGGAAAGCAAGGTGGTCAGTGATTAAAAGAGCGGTAATTGCCCAAGCGAAACGAACACCAATTGGAAAAATGGGTGGAATCTTACGAAATATTCAGCCACATGAGCTTGCAGCTCCTCTCCTCCAACATTTAGCGAATGGATTGGAAGAAAAAATAGAAGACATTATTTTGGGAAATGTAGTTGGACCAGGTGGAAACGTAGCTCGAGTTGCTGCATTAGAAGCAGGACTTCCTCTTTCTGTAACGGGAATCACAATCGACCGTCAATGTAGTGCAGGGTTAGAAGCGATTCGAATGGCATGTTACTTTGTCCAAGGCGGAGCTGGCCGTTGTTATATTGCTGGTGGTGTAGAAAGTACGAGTACCTCTCCGTTTCCATCTAGAGCAAGATTTTCTCCTGAAAAAATTGGCGATCCAGATATGGGCGTTGCAGCAGAATATGTGGCTGAAAAATATGCTATTTCAAAGGAAATGCAGGATGAATATGCGCTATTAAGTTATAAACGTAGCTGGGAAGCTTACGATAAAGGATATTTTAATCAAGAGATCATTCAAATTGGGGATCTCCACCAAGATGAAGAATTTTTTAAGAAAAGAAAGATGGAAGTACTTTTAAATAGGATGAAGCCTATATTTAAAAAGAACGGTACGGTTACTGCAGCGAACAGTTGTGGGATACATGACGGGGCTTCAGCTGTACTTGTCATGGAAGAAAGCATGGCATTAAATAATGGATTCCAGCCTATTTTACGATTTTTGGATAGTGAAGTCTCAGGTGTACTTCCGAATTATCCAGGAGAAGCCCCTATTCCGGCTATTCAAGCCTTAATAAAAAGAAACCAGTTAACCATTGAGGACATTGACCTAATTGAAATAAACGAAGCTTTCGCCTCTAAGATTGTTGCCTGTACAAAAGAACTTTCCATTTCTTATGACAAGTTAAATGTTGGCGGAGGAGCTTTAACGCTAGGACATCCTTATGGAGCTTCGGGAAGTATCATGATCACGAGGCTTTTCTACGAAGTACAAAGACGAAAGGATATCAAATATGTACTGGCCGCGATTGGGAGTGGTGGAGGAGTTGGAGTAGCAGTCCTATTCGAGGTGGTAACATGAAAACTAAGGAACATGAGATTATTTTTAATAAAGAAGATGTGCAACAACTTGTCCAATTGATTGGAAATCGAAATCCTATCTATCAGAGTTCGGAGAGGGCAAAAGACTATGGTTTCGAAACGATTCCTCTTCCTCCAACAATGCCAATGATGGCTTATAAATGGCTTGCCCTCCCTTGGGAGCTGCATCATCCTATTATTCATCGAAAACAGAAATGTATCCAGCATCAGAGAATGTATATTGATGAGGTCTATAGAGCGATAGTTGAAGTTACAGATCAATTTCAACGTCAAAACCTTACTTTTATTAAACAAACTCTATATTTATATAATAGGGATGGAAAACTTTGTTTTGAAGGAATATCTGATTTGATTTTGGGTGGTTTGTCATGAATATGATTACCTTTCAAATTACCGAAAAGGACGTTGAACAATATGCTGTCATTTCCGGTGATTACAATCCAATTCATTTAGATATGGAGGCAGCGAAACAACAAGGATTCACTAATAAAATTGCCCATGGAATGTTAACAGCGGCCAAAGTGTTAAGTGTACTTTCGAATGAATCTCTCATTCCTCAAGAGTTGTTGAGTCAGTATGAATTTACCTTTATCTCCCCTGTTTATGTGGGAGATCTAGTAACACTGACTATCAAACAAGCGGAGCATAAAATAAGAGTAGAAGGAAAATGTGGAGAAAAGATAGTCGTAAAAGGATGTTTGAAAGTAGTTAGAGGAAACCCTTGATGATTTATACCGGATAGATGTGTAATTATAAAATAGACGCCCCCAAGTGGATCTGAATCGAAAAGTCAGACAGGATGTATTAAGCAGCTGTCAAGGCATGAGTATGGTATTGAACCAGGCTCATGCCTTTTAATTTTGCTTTAATTCGTTTGTTATTTTAATAATAATTATAACCATAAGAACATGAGGTTTTTTCAAAAATAGAAACATAGATAACGGGAGATTATATCATTGAGTGAGAATTAATATATTTACTAATTTATTCTATATATCGGAAAAATATAAGATGATCCCACAAAATTGAAAGTTTTTTTGGTCATTGTGGTATTTTTTAGGAGATAATACCTAAAAACAAAACGCTTACAAGACTTTTAATTAATAATTTTCAGAATAATTATTGACATTGTTCGACTAAGTTATTAATATAATGTTATATAACGTTATTAATTTTTATGAATTATATTAATATTCTATAATAGTAAAAAAATTGAAGAGAAATACTAAGGAGGATGGAAAAAATGAAAAAGGGAATTTTAAAATCAGTAACTGGGATCGCATTAAGTGCTCTTCTCACTATTTCATTAGCAGGTTGTGGAACATCTGAAAAGGCTGAAGCAAAGGAAGGAATAAAGGAAAAAGGGAAAATTGTTGTTGGTATGATGGCCGCTACACCTCCATATGAGTTTCACGCCGTTGACGGTGGAAAAGATAAAATTATTGGTTCTGATATTAAGTTAATCGATGAAGTAACAAAAGATTTAGGTGTTAAATATGAAATTAAAGATATGGATTTCGATGGTTTATTAGTAGCTCTTCAAGCCGGGAAAATTGACATGATTGTTTCGGCTATCAGTCCAACAGAGGAAAGAGAAAAAAATGCAGACTTCACGAATGTGTACTATAAAGATAGACACGTAATGGTAGTCCGTAAAAAAGAATTGGACAAGTTTACATCAAATGATGATTTGAGGAAAGCAAGAATTGCTGCGATTAAATCTTCTGTACAAGAACAAATAGTAGAAAAAGAATTTCCAAATGCGAAGTTAAAATTATTAGGAAAATCTACTGAATTAGCTATGGATTTGGCAGCTAACAAAGTAGACGCAGTCCTGGTGGATCGCCCAACTGCTAAACTTCTTATTAAAAGCAACCCTAGCTTAGCGTTAACTGAACTACTATTTGATGACGATACAGCAGGGGCGGCTATTGCCATGCCTAATGGTACAGATAAAGAGGTTATGGATCAGATTAATAAGACGATTGAAAGAACAAAACCTGAATATGAAAAGTGGTTAACAGACGCAATGTCAAAAGTAAAACAAAATTAATGGTGTTCTAAATAGCTGCCACGATATGATACAAAAGAAAGTTTATTTCTTACCTTTGTATTATATCGGTTTGGTGGATCGTAAAAACCATTTTAAAAGGGGGGAGTCAATTGAATTTTTCATTTCTTGGAACCTATTATCAATTTTTTTTAACAGGGATCTATATAACCATCATCCTAGCTGTAATTGCGGTGGTATTAGGAAGTATCCTTGGTGTTGCCTTAACCCTTTTAAGACGTTCCAGATATAAAATCGTTAAGTTAATTGGGGACATTTATGTTGAATTTGTAAGAGGTACACCGCTTCTTGCTCAAATTTATATTATTTATGTTGGAGTACCTGCTCTTTTTAATGGAAGTGATATTCCGGATTTGGCGGTAGGTGCAATCGCCTTATCGCTTAATGCTGCTGCCTATATTTCTGAAACAATTCGCTCCGGTATTGAAGCGGTTAGCAAGGGTCAAATGGAAGCGGCCAGAAGTTTGGGGATGAATCAAAGACAAGCGATGTTCGATATTATTATGCCTCAAGCATTTAAAAACATTTTACCAGCCCTGGGTAATCAGTTTATCGGAAGCATCAAGGATTCTTCTATCGTCTCTGTTATCGGTGTGGCTGAGCTGATGTATAAAACAACCATCGTTAGAGGAAATACGGCATTAGGATTGGAACCAATCCTCGTAGCCTCTCTTGGCTACCTAGTACTGACATTTACTTTGTCGAGATTACTGGGGATTGTTGAAAGGAGGTTGAAGACTAGTGATAACCGTTAAGGATTTACATAAGAGTTTTGGAAAAAATGAAGTTTTAAGAGGAATCGATGTCACGATCAAAAAGGGTGAAGTAGTGGTTGTCATTGGTCCTTCAGGCTCAGGTAAAAGTACGTTCCTAAGATGTCTCAACCTATTGGAGACTCCAACAGGCGGAAGTATTGTGGTGAATGGACAAGATATTACAACTAAGAATGTCAGTATTGACAAGGTGAGGGAAAAAATGGGAATGGTATTCCAGCAGTTTAATTTATTTCCTCACAAAACCGTTTGTCAAAATATCTGCCACGCTCCCATTAAAGTAAAAAAGATGAAGTCAGCCGAAGCAAAGGAATTAGCGGTAGAACTACTAAAAAAGGTAGGTTTATTGGAAAAGATAGACGCTTATCCATCTTCCTTGTCCGGCGGCCAGCAGCAGCGAATTGCCATCGCAAGAGCGCTTGCGATGAAGCCTGAGGTCATGTTATTCGATGAACCTACATCTGCTTTGGATCCTGAAATGGTTGGAGAGGTTTTGGCTGTAATGAAAGACCTTGCCAAAGAAGGAATGACCATGGTCGTTGTCACACATGAAATGGGATTTGCAAAAGAAGTGGGTGATCGAATTCTGTTCATTGATCAAGGTAAGATTATGGAAGAAAATAACCCGAAGGAATTTTTCGAAAATCCAACGCACCCTAGGACTATTGATTTCTTATCTAAGGTGTTATAAGTGAGGTTTTAATGATGAAAGTAATTGGTTTAGGTGACAATGTCGTAGATAAATATGAACATATTCGTACCATGTATCCAGGAGGAAATGCACTGAACTTTGCCGTCTATGCCAAAAGGCATGGAGTGGAGGCGGCCTTTCTAGGTGCATTTGGAACAGACCGAGAAGCAGTACACGTACAGGAAAGTATCCAGCAAATTGGATTGGATATCATTCATTGTAAGGTTTATGACGGAGAGAATGGCTGTGCAAGAGTTACCTTAAAAGACGGAGACCGGGTGTTTTTAGGAAGCAACCGCTGCGGTGTATTACGGGAACATGGATTAAATTTAACCGCTGCTGATTTGAACTATATCAAAGAATTTGATTTAGTCCACACAGGCCTTTATGGATTTACAGAACCGGAATTGCCGAAGCTTAAACAATTGGGTGTCCCCATCGGCTTCGACTTTTCATCCGATTTTACAGAAAATCAAGTGAATGAAATTGTTCCATTTGTAGATTATGCTTATTTTTCCTGCAGTCATTTAAGTATAGATGAGATGCTTAATCTGATGTTAAAGGTGACAAAAATGGGCTGTAAATTGGTGCTATGCACCATGGGGGAAAAAGGAGCTCTATTATTCGATGGCGCTAAATTCTACGTGCAGGAACCAAAGCTTGTTAAAGCAATCGACACAATGGGAGCAGGCGATTCTTTCATCACTTGCTTTATGGTGAACTACATAGGCAAAATCAAAGAAGGCATTTTAGATCAAGACCAAATCATTACAGAGAGCCTGGAGAAAGCAGCTGATTTCTCATCCCAGCAATGCCTGGTTGACGGCTCCTTTGGTTACGGAAAGGTGTATGAGTAAGGACCCATTAATGTAAAGGTTTTATAAAAAAAAAGATTATTGGAGGAGAAACAAGTGGAACTAAATTATATCGTGGGACAAATTAAGGAAAAACAACCAGATATCAAGAGTGTATTTTTTGTAGGATGCGGTGCATCAAAGTCAGATTTATACCCTGCCAAGTATTTCTTAGAAGGA
This sequence comes from Bacillus sp. ISL-77, assembly GCF_018613105.1. Lineage (NCBI taxonomy): Bacteria > Bacillati > Bacillota > Bacilli > Caryophanales > Bacillaceae > Bacillus > Bacillus sp. ISL-77. Next base: position 94,295 of record NZ_JAGGQY010000043.1, on the reverse strand, counting down.
AATGCGAAACAACTTCGTACAAGCCTATATACAGCAAACGAATTTAACTATGCAACTCCAGTTTCTGTTGATGAAACTAGTATTGTTATCACATGTTCTTTAGGAGGAACAACTCCAGAAACCGTAACAGCCACTTCAAAAGCAAAAGAATTAGGCGCACACGTGATCTCAGTTACACATGTTGAAGATTCTGCCCTCACGAAAGATGCTGACTATGTTGTTTACCATGGCTGGGAAGCAAACTATGCAGCAAAAATGGAAAAAATGACAAAAGTTTTAGGGCTTGCGGTTGAAATTCTTAACCAATTTGAAGGCTATGAGCATTACAACAAAATGCAGGACGGCTTCACAAATATTTACGATCTAATTGAATCATCCGTAGCGACTGTTCTTCCACAGGCAAAGGCTTTTGCTGATGCATACAAAGATGAGCCAGTCATTTATGCAATGAGCAGCGGGGCGACTCACGAAGTAGCTTACGCCTTCTCTATCTGCTTGCTAATGGAAATGCAATGGATCAACTCTGGAAGCTTCCATGACGGTGAATTCTTCCACGGACCATTCGAAATCGTTGACAAAGGCGTACCATTCCTATTATTGATGAATGACGGCCGTACAAGAGCAATGGATTCAAGAGCACTTGAGTTCCTAAATCGCTTTGATGCAAAAACAACTGTTGTTGATGCGAAAGACTTCGGCTTAGGCTCTGTGATTGCAAAAGAAGTAGTCGATTACTTTAACCCAATGCTGATCACTGGTGTGATCCGTGTATACGCAGAACAATTGGCAATTGCCCGTAACCATCCGCTATCAAAAAGAAGATATATGTGGAAACTGGAATATTAATCTATAAATCTTCAACAAAACAGGTATCGTTATAAACGATACCTGTTTTGTTGAATGGAATAAGTGAACAGAAGCTAATTTTTTCTATGGGAATAAGGAAACTTCTCCGCCATTGACAGAGAAGTTTACAGATCCATTTAAGTTGTGATGGTTAAAGCAATTAATTCAGTCCGTGTTTTAAAGTTAGAAGTATGAATCGGGACTTTGTTTTCATCGTAAACGATTTTATCGTTATTAAATAATGTATCACCAATTTCACAATCTAAATATTCGGCCTCATGACCTGTAGCCGGGACAACCGTAATGATTTTATGGGTAGAAGCGGAACTCATGTTAACGTTATATATATTTTTTAATACATCATAGGTTGAAATATTTTCAAGGAAGTGACCGGCTAAATCTGGGAAGCGCTCTAAGGAGTAATGAGTTTCATCAAGGGTAAAAGGGTAGTCATCCATAAACATTAGTCGGACGAGCCTTAATACAGGTGCGTTAATGGCAATTCGAAGAGATTCCGCTATTTCAGGAGAAGCTTTAATTTCCTCGCAAACAAGAATCCGCTTTGAAGGACTTTTTCTTAATTGTTTGTTAAAGTCAGTAAAACCATCAACTGAAACTAATTCCCTTGCGAGTTTAGTCCGCATGACAAATGTACCTTTTCCTTGTTTGCGCTCTAGAAGACCTTCCTCGGTCAATTCCTGAATGGCTCTTCTAACTGTTATTCGGCTGACACCATAGATCTCACATAATTCTGCTTCGTTAGGGAGCCTCTCACCTTGTTTATAAATTCCTTGCAAAATCGAATCCTTAATGATTTGTTTTAATTGGTCATATAAAGGTGTTGAAATAGAATTGTTTAATTTCATTGTATATGTTCCTTTCAAACAATAAGTCGTTATATAATATTATATAACAAAAATGATTTTAATGTATATATTGATTTAATATTCTTAAAATATATTAACTTTTATAACCCTTTGAATTTTAAATTAGTAATTTTCAGAATTATAGTTGACATTTCTACAGTTTGGTCTTATTATAATGTTATATAACGTTATATCCTATAATATAACTTAATGGAGGAGAAAAATGGAATTAAATTATATCATCTCAGAAATTAAGGAAAAACAACCGGAAATAAAGAGTGTTCATTTTGTAGGCTGCGGTGCTTCTAAAGCAGAATTATATCCTGCAAAGTATTTCCTAGAGGCTAATGCGAAACAACTTCGTGTCAGCTTATTCACAGCAAATGAATTCAATTATGCTACTCCAGTATCTGTGGATGACACCAGCATTGTTATTACTTGTTCTCTAGGTGGATCTACTCCAGAAACTGTTGCTGCTACGACAAAAGCAAAAGAATTAGGCGCACATGTAATTGCTGTTACATATGAAGAAGGTTCTGCGATTACAAAAGATGCGGATTATGTTGTTTACCATGGCTGGGCAGCTAATTATGCAGCGAAAATGGAGAAGATGACCAAGGTATTAGGTTTAGCAGCTGAAATCCTGAATCAATTTGAAGGCTATGAGCACTACAGCAAAATGCAAGATGGATTTTCTAAAATCTATGACTTAATCGAAAATGCCGTATCCTCTGTGCTTCCACAAGCAAAGGCATTTGCAGATGCTTACAAAGATGATCAAACCATTTATGTAATGAGCAGCGGTGCAACTCATGAAGTAGCATACTCTTTCTCGATCTGCTTACTAATGGAAATGCAATGGATCAACTCAGGAACATTCCACGGTGGTGAATTCTTCCACGGTCCATTCGAAATCGTAGACAAAGATGTACCATTCCTACTATTGATGAATGATGGCAGAACAAGGGATATGGATTCACGCGCACTTGAGTTCCTAAATAGATTCGATGCTAAAACAACTGTCGTAGATGCAAAAGACTTTGGCTTAGGTTCTGCCATTGCAAAAGAAGTAGTTGATTACTTTAACCCAATGTTAATCTCAGGTGTATTACGTGTGTATGCAGAACAATTAGCTATAGTTAGAAATCATCCACTTACAAAAAGAAGATACATGTGGAAGTTAGAATACTAACCTGATATATTTGTTGTAATTTTCCAAGAGACTGGTATTAATATTTAATACCAGTTTTTATATTTTTTTATGAATGGATCTCTTTTTTATTTTATATTGGTTAGCATTTGACTGTTAATTTTCCGTTAAAGTGCTTATGTCAAAAAAAGGCAAAAATAAAATTCAAAAGATACTAGTATACTAGTATATGAATGTGTTAATATCTCTATGTAGACTTTTTGTATGGGCTTACATTCTATTGCTAAAAGGAGTGATAAACTAAAATATAAGAAATTAATATTTTTTTATCATTAAAAGTAAACGGTTGCATTCGATCCAAAACATAACAAGGGGGTAAAAATATGTTTTCAAAGGGAAAAACTGTTGTATTAGTAATGCTTTTCTTGGCAGGCGTGGTGAACTACCTAGACAGATCTGCTCTCTCTATAGCGGCACCTTTTATTACCGAAGATTTACATTTATCACCGACACAATTGGGAATCGTCTTTAGTAGCTTCTCTGTTGGGTATGCCATTTTCAACTTTATTGGCGGAATGGCGTCTGATAAATACGGGGCAAAACTTACTTTGTTCGTAGCCATGGTTGTTTGGTCTCTATTCAGCGGTGCGATTGCGCTAGTATTCAGCCTTGCCAGCTTGATTGTTATTCGGGTACTTTTTGGAATGGGCGAAGGTCCGTTGTCGGCAACAATCAATAAAATGGTCAATAACTGGTTCCCTTCAGATAAACGGGCCACTGCGATAGGGTTAGCCAATAGTGGCACACCGTTGGGTGGAGCAATTGCCGGTCCTATCGTTGGGATAATTGCCTTGAATTATGGCTGGAAAATCTCTTTCGTCCTCATTATGTTAATTGGATTAGTGTGGGCAGTATGCTGGTGGATTTTTATTAAAGATAAACCTGCTGGGGAAAGTAACCAAAGTAATGGCTCTGCAAAGCCAGGTCAAAATCAGTCAGGTGAAAAAATACCTTTGACTTACTATTTAAAACAAAAAACGGTGTTATTTACTGCTTTTGCGTTCTTCGCGTATAACTATATTCTATTTTTCTTCTTAACTTGGTTCCCAAGTTACCTAACCGATGCACGCGGCCTAAGTATTAAAGAAATGAGTGTCGTAACCGTTATTCCTTGGGTGTTGGGTTTCATTGGTTTAGCTTCAGGCGGTATGGTTTCTGATTTTGTGTATAAAAAAGTAGGAAAAGCATTATTTGCTCGTAAAGTAGTATTGGTATCTTGTCTGTTTACATCTGCAGTTTGTATTGGGATTGCCGGTCTCGTTACGACCACAGTGGCTGCTGTAAGTTTGGTAGCATTATCAGTTTTCTTCTTATATTTGACAGGTGCGATTTACTGGGCGATCGTCCAAGACGTTGTCGACCAAAAGAACGTAGGATCTGTTGGAGGATTCATGCACTTTTTGGCTAATACCGCTGGAATCATTGGTCCTACATTAACTGGTTTTCTTGTGGAGAAATCCGGCACCTACACCGCCGCATTTTTATTGGCCGGAGGGTTAGCGGTTTTTGCTTCATTGTCAGTAATTAAGTTTGTTAAACCTATTACTAAAAAATATAAGGCTGAGTTGACAGAGAAAGCGATGTAATAGCGTGTGAGATAACTTGTATGCTAGTATACAAGTATAATATAATCAAGCTATACCAAATGAATCAAATTTTACGCCCTATCTTGTATACTAGTATCCTGTATTTTTTTATCCCTATCCTTGTATACTAGTATTTAAAAGAAAAAGGGTATTGAGGAGTATGAATTAATGAAAGCGATACAAGTGGTTAAACCAGGGCAGCTTGAAATAATTGAGAAAGAAATGCCTCAAATCAAACATGAAAATGAGGTTCTGATTCAAGTGAAGATGGCTGGTATCTGTGGTTCAGATGTCCATATCTATCATGGAACCTCACCAGTCGCTACCTATCCGCGAGTAATCGGACATGAAGTCACTGGCCAAGTAGTAAAGACTGGCGCAGACGTTACCTCCCTTAAGGTAGATGATCATGTTGTCATCGAACCGATTCTCACTTGTGGAGAATGCTATGCGTGCCGATCTGGACGGCAAAATGTCTGTCAGAATTTAAAGGTTTTTGGGGTTCACATTGATGGTGGTTACCAAGAGTATGTAGTTGTCCCTGAAAAAATGGCTCACAAAGTTGACCCAACACTAGATTGGAAAGAATCGGTTTTAGTGGAACCCTTTACAATTGGGGCACAAGCCAATTGGCGTGGGGATGTCAGGCAGGGAGATGTTGTGTTTATCATGGGCGCCGGCCCGATTGGGATTTGTGCCTTGCAGGTTGCCAAGTATAGAGGGGCAACATGTATTATTTCAGATTTAAGTGAAGAAAAGCTGTCCTATGCCGAGAGCCTTGGTGCCGATTTTACAATTAACCCGTTGAAAGAAGATACTTTCAAAAAAATAAATGAATTAACCGAGGGAATGGGAGCGAATGTTGTCATCGATGCCGTGTGTACAACAAAAACATTCGAACAAGCTGTCCAACTAGCATCGGTTGCTGGAAGAATTGTTGTTTTAGGATTTAGTGAAGAAAAGTCAGGGATTCCGCAGCTGGAGATTACGAAAAAAGAACTGACAGTCAGTGGATCCAGATTGCAAACGAACCAGTTTCCAGAAGTAATCGATCTTTTTAATCATAGAAAAATAGATATAAATAGCTTTGTAACGCATACGTTTCCTTTCGAGCAAGTGAAAGAAGCGATCCAATTAATCGAAACAAATCCAGATGCAGTAAGAAAAGTTCATTTAGATTTTTCACGATAAAAAAAGAAGGAGTGGATATCGATGCAAATGACATGGAGATGGTATGGTGAAGGGAACGACTCGATTACACTTGACCATATTCGGCAAATTCCGGGTGTAATGGGAGCCGTTTGGTCTCTGCATGATAAGGTTGCAGGGGAAGAATGGGAAATGGAAAGAATCCAGGAGGTTGCGGACCAAATTCGAAGCAAAGGATTCAGTCCGGCTGTAGTAGAAAGCGTAAACATTCATGATGATATCAAAATCGGATTGCCTACTAGGGATAAGTATATCGATATTTATATCGATACAATTAAGAAGCTTTCTAAAGTCGGAGTGAAAGTGATTTGCTACAATTTTATGCCGGTTTTTGACTGGACAAGAACGGACCTATATAAGGAGTTACCTGACGGTTCCAATGCCCTGTTTTATGAAAAAGCTGCGGTTACCGATGATCCAAAAGATATGGTTGAAAAAATCCTGGGCGGCGTCGGTGAATTTACCATGCCGGGCTGGGAACCGGAACGTATGGCTAAGTTGGACGAATTGTTTAAAGCGTATGAGGGAGTGACCGAAGACATTCTTTTCGACAACTTGAAATACTTCCTTGAACGAGTGATCCCTGTATGTGAAGAATATGATGTGAAAATGGCGATCCACCCGGATGATCCCGCTTGGCCGATTTTCGGATTGCCACGTATTATTCGCAATCGGAATTATATCAGAAGATTCCTTAATCTTGTAGATAGTCCATACAACGGTTTAACCTTCTGCACAGGATCATTAGGAACCAATCCTGAAAACGATTTACCGGCAATGATTCGCGAATTTCATGATCGAATCCATTTTGCACATATCCGTAATGTAAAGGTTTTTGAAAATGGCGATTTTATTGAAGTCTCTCACCGCGGCCAGGATGGAAGCGTCGATGTAGCCGAAGTCATCAAAGCGTACCATGAAAATGGATTTACGGGTTATGTCCGCCCGGATCACGGTCGTCACCTTTGGGGCGAAGAGAAACATTGCAGACCTGGTTATGGGCTGTATGACAGAGCGCTTGGAATCATGTATATGCTAGGTGTTTGGGACAGCCTGGAAAAAGAGAAAGGAAGAGAGCTAAGTGCTACAGTTAAAGAGAAGCAGTATAGTAAATGAAGCTGAAGCATGGAAAAGAATCGGAGTCGAACTTCCGCAATTTGATTTTAACCAGGTTGCCAAAAGTACGATCGAAAAGCCGCAGTGGGTACACTTTGGTGCCGGAAATATTTTCAGGGGCTTTGTTGCCAATGCTCATCAAAAACTGTTAAACCAAGGACAAGCGGAGACCGGAATTATCGCAGCGAAAACGTATGATTTTGAAATGATCGACCGGTTAAATAAGCCGTATGATAACCTGACCCTGCTTGTGACCATGAAAGCAAACGGCTCTTTTGAGAAGACCGTCATTAACAGCATTGTCGACACTATTGCAGCTGATTACAACAGGAAAGATGAATTCAACCGGCTTGTCGGGATTTTCGAAAATCCAAGTCTTCAGATGGCCAGCTTTACGATTACGGAAAAAGGCTATACCTTGACGAATCCATCCGGGCAATTTATAGGTATGGTTGAGAAAGAATTTGAAACTGGATTGGATAGCCCGGTCCATGCCATGAGCATTGTAACAGCACTTGTCTACCACAGATATATGAAAGGACAATATCCCATGACTTTCGTCAGCATGGATAACTGTTCCCATAATGGCGACAAGCTCAAAGCTGCCGTCTTAACGATAGCAAAGGAATGGCTCAAGAGGGGACATGTGGAGGAAGGCTTCATTGCTTATCTCGAGGATGAAGGCAAGATCACCTTCCCTTTCACCATGATTGATAAAATTACGCCAAGGCCATCTGAAAAGGTGAAAGAAGCGCTTCTTGACCAAGGGATTATCGGCATGGACATCATTGTCACACCCAAAAATACGTATACGGCGCCTTTCGTCAATGCAGAAGTAAGTGAATATCTTGTCATAGAAGACAAATTCACGAATGGCCGTCCGGCCTTGGAGCAGGCGGGAATTATTTTTACGGACAGGGAAACAGTGAACAAAATTGAAACGATGAAGGTTACCACTTGCCTGAATCCGCTTCATACAGCATTGGCTGTTTCCGGCTGCCTGCTTGGCTATACTTTGATTGCAGATGAAATGAAAGACGAAACACTGAGAAAATTTGTAGAAATGATCGGTTATCAAGAAGGATTGAAGGTAGTGGTCAACCCTGAAATTATCAGCCCGAAAGCCTTCCTGGATGAAGTTTTGAACGAACGCTTTTCCAACCCTTATATCCCGGATACGCCGCAGCGCATCGCGTGCGACACATCCCTAAAAGTAGGAATCCGCTTCGGTGAAACTTTGAAGTCCTATGTAAAAAGAGAGGACCTGAATCCGGCTGATTTGAAAGCTATCCCGCTTGCCATTGCAACGTGGTGCCGCTATCTCCTGGGCATTGATGATGAAGGAAAGCCCTTTACTCTAAGTCCTGATCCACAGCTTGAGACTCTGAAAGCGGCTCTTGAGGGTGTTGCTTTGGGTGACCGAACATCTAACATAAAATTAATCCTGTCCAATCAAGCTATCTTTGGAGTCAATTTGTATGAGATAGGGTTGGGCGAAAAGATTGAGTCCATGTTTTATGACATGCTTGCAGGTACCGGTGCCGTCCGCCGTACTTTGGAGAAGTATTGTCTTTCAGATAAGAAAAAAATCACGGTTGGTTAGGAGCGGATGGGCTATGAGAAGTTTCTCATGCCCATTTCCTATTACCATTGGAAAAGGAATAAATTAAAGGAGGAGAAAATAATGAAAAAACTAGACGTATTGACGAAAATATCCGAATGTGGGGTAGTAGCTGTTGTAAGAGCAGATTCCAAGGAAGAAGCCATTAAGATATCAGAAGCATGTGTAGAAGGCGGCATTCAAGGGATTGAGGTTACTTTCACTGTAAAAGGTGCAGATGAAGTCATCAAGGAATTAGCTTCTATTTACGGAGAGAATTCAAATGTCGTCATTGGAGCCGGAACGGTTCTTGATGCAACGACAGCAAGGATCGCTATTCTTGCCGGTGCACAATTTGTCGTTAGTCCGGGATTTGATGGAGATACGGCCAAACTATGTAATCTCTATCAAATTCCATATATGCCGGGATGCATGACTATCACTGAAATGAAGCATGCGTTAGAAGCCGGGGTCGATATTGTTAAACTATTTCCTGGTAATGCATTCGGTCCTGAGTTTGTAACGGCGGTAAAAGCTCCTCTTCCACAAGTGAACATTATGCCGACTGGCGGAGTCAACCTAGATAATGTGGATAGATGGATAAAAAATGGCTGTGTGGCTGTCGGTGTGGGTGGAAATTTAGTTGCACCAGCCAAACAAGGGAATTATGACAAAATTACTGAATATGCAAAGCAATATGTCCAAAAGGTACAAGAAGCAAGAGGGAACTACTGATGAAAAAAATAGTTACACTTGGAGAAATTATGCTTCGCCTTTCCGTAGATAACGGTGAACGGCTTTTTCAAGCTGATCAGCTTAGGATGCATTATGGCGGTGCAGAAGCAAATGTAGCCGTTTCACTTTCAAACTTTGGACATGACGTCTATTTTGTTAGTAAAGTACCGAAAAATCCATTGGGAATAGCTGTTGAGAGACAATTGAAATCTTACGATGTCCATACTGACTATCTGATTAAAGGCGGGGAACGGTTAGGTTCCTACTATCTGGAAACTGGAGTAGGACAAAGAAATTCCCAAGTGACGTATGACAGGAAGTACTCCAGTTTTTCGATGCTTAGACCAGATGAAATCGATTTTGATGAAGTTTTTTCAGGGGCTGTACTCTTTCATGTTACCGGAATTACCCCGGCACTATCCCCAAGCTTAAAGGAACTTACGTTGCTTGCGCTTAAAAAAGCGAAGGAAAAAGGGGTACTTACCAGCTTTGATTTTAATTACCGGGCAAAACTTTGGAGCCAGCAAGAAGCAGCAGATACGTTTAAAACATTACTTCCATTTGTTGATATATGCTCCTTCGGTGAATTGGATGCCGTTTATATTCTCGGCCTAGATCAAGCTGATCATTCCTTGTCCAAAGAGGATAAGTTGAAATATTATTATTCAAAAATGATTGAATTGTATCCAAACATTCGGTCGATCAGTTCAACGTTCCGAACTATTATTTCTGCTTCAACCAATACGCTGCAAGGAAACTATTTCACTGGCGGGGAGTTATACCAATCAGAGATTTTCCAGATTGATCACATCGTTGATCGGGTAGGCGGCGGTGATGCATTTGCGGCAGGTATTTTACATGGAATCTTAGAAAATAAGCCCTCCCAGGAACTAATCACATTTGCGACAGCAGCATCTGTCTTAAAACATACAATACATGGTGATTGTAATGAGTTTTCAGTAGATGAGGTTGCTGCTTTTGCAAACAATGGTCCAGGGAAAATTGTCCGCTAAAAGTTGAAATCAATTTATCGAAGGATTATCAAAATGCCTATTTCACTTCTTGGGGTGAAGTAGGTTATTTAATTTATTTTATCAAATCGATAATTAAATAGTTTACTATCGACATAAAATGAATAATCGTTTATTGGATAAGAGTCCTGTTGACTTCAGTAACTTACAGAAGTAAAATTTTGTATATAAGTATACTAAATAACAAAAGAATAAAGGGGTTTTATATTGAGTCTTAATAGTATCACTACAAATGACAGAAAAACACTTGGAAAAAAAGCCTATACTAAAATCCGGGGAGAAATTATTACGTTAAACTTTAAGCCAGGACAAATGTTGTCTGAAAGTGAACTGGCTGCTACTTTAGGAGTAAGTCGTACACCTATTCGTGAAGCTTTTTTAATGCTTCTGCATGATGAATTACTTGATATAATTCCACAGCGAGGTGCACGAGTTGCATTAATATCAGTAAAGAAATTTGAAGAAAACAGGTTTGTAAGGGAAAGTTTAGAAATAAGTGCCTTGAAATCTGTAGCCAGAAACTGGAATTCCGATGATTTACGTTATAAAGAAAGTCAAAAAAAAGCTATTGAATTATTAGAAAAACAACATATAGCAGCTACAAAGGGAGAATATATTCAATTCTTGCAGTTAGACGATTTATTTCATTCCGTTTTTTTGGAACTAATGGAAAACCAAACATTAATTTCTGTTGTTACACAAATGAGAGGTCATTTGAACCGGGTGCGCTATTTAGAGTCTACGACACCTAACCATATGGAAAATGTGGTAAGTCAACATCAAAACATTTTTGACGCCATTTCCTCCAATAATGAAGTGAAAACAGAGGAATTATTGCGACACCATTTTCATAAAAAAGACGATTTACCAAAATTAATTGAACTGTATTCAGATTATTTTACTTCTTAACTAGGTGAGTAAGATAGATTAAACTACAAACAAAAAGAGATGACTCAGGCCGTTTTATTAACCGGTTGAGTCATCCTCTAAAACATTAAAGCGCTTAATTTCAAAAAGATAGAAACTAAAACTATAAAATTTAAACAGTCATTTTTACGGATTTCGTGTTAGTGCTGGGATACTTAATGGGACGAACAAAACGGATTACAGATAAGGAAGCAAAGATTGCCAATCCGCCTGCCAATAAAAACGCAGATGTAAATGAACCGGATCTATCAACAAGGTATCCAGTTAAAGCCGGTCCTATAATTCCAGCTGTGTTCGCTAAAAAGTGCATAAATCCACCTACAGATCCAACACTGCTTTGCTCAACAACATCCTGGACGATTGCCCAGTATATTGCCCCTGTCAAATATAGGAAAAATACTGAAAACGCAACCAATGTTACCGCACTGACTGTTGTTGTTACAAGACCAGCCCCTCCGATACAAACAGCTGAAGTAAATAGACAAGTTACAAGCACAACTTTTCTTGAGAACAATACACCTTTATTTGTAAATTTTTTGAAAACAAAATCTGAAACAAATCCGCCAGAGGCTAGTCCAATAAATCCGACAACCCATGGAATCATGGTTATAACACTCATTTCCTTAACATCCATGTGACGAGCATCTATCAAATAACTTGGAAACCAAGTTAAGAAGAAGAATAAAATGTAGTTATAGGAAAAGAATGCAAATGCTGTGAATAATACTGTTTTTTGTTTCAAATAAAAGGTTAATGGACGTTTTTGTTGTGGAACCTTGTTGTTTTTTACAACAGTTGACTTTTCCGCAGAAGCAGCAGGTTTTTCTTTAACAAATTTCCACCAAAATATTGCCCAAACAAGACCTAAAACCATAATAAAAAGGAAGGATATCTTCCAGCTGAATGTAATGGCGATAAAGCCTACAATTGGTCCTGAAATGGCTCCACCAAGAGGTGTGCCACTATTCGTTAAACCAACAGCAGACGCACGTTGGTCAGCTGGGAACCAGTTATTGACCATTTTACTGATGGTTGCCGAAAGCGGGCCCTCACCCATTCCAAATAAAACACGAATGACAATTAAACTTGTAAATCCAACGGCTAATGCAATAGCACCACTAAATAATGACCAAACGATCATGGCAACAAACAAAGTAAGTTTCGCACCGTATTTATCAGAAGCCATTCCCCCAATAAAGTTGAAAATGGCATATCCAACAGAAAAACTACTAAAAATGATTCCCATTTGTGTTGCTGATAATGATAAATCTTCCTTAATAAATGGAGCACCAATGGACAATGCAGAACGGTCTAAATAATTGATTACGCCAGCTATGAATAATAAAATCATTACAGGTAATTTATCTTTTGTGAACATTTTTGATAACATTGATTTACCCCCTAAAATTTTGTTAACGCTTTCTCGTAATATCTAATTAATTTCCACTTATTCTTTTAAATGATTACCTAATTTACTTGATCATGTGCAAATCATTCCTTATGGGAATCATTTGCACCCCCAGATCACCTTTTACACTTCAACAATAGCTTTAATTACTTTGGCCTCTGGGGTTAACCACTCTTCAAATTGATTGATCATCTTATCAAAGCTAGCACGGTGTGTAATGTACGTATCAATATCTACACCGCCAGTTTGTATTGTCTTCACCACATATTCAAAATCTTCCCGAGTAGCATTGCGGCTTCCCATTAATGTAAGTTCTTTTTTATGGAAATCAGGGTCATCGAACAAAATATTACCCTTGGTTAAACCAACATAGATTAATTTTCCGCCGTGAGCTGGATAGTTAAACGCATCAGACATAGATTTAGCATTACCTGTTGCATCAAATACAACTGTTGGCATTTCTCTATTGGTAATTTCCTTTAAATTCTCAATCGGGTTTTCCAAGGCGTTTACAGTATAATCCACTTTGGCCCATTTACGACAATACTCCAAACGTTCTTCGTTTACATCCATTGCAATTACATTTGCTCCCTCTTGCTTGGCAAAAGCCATGACACCTAAACCAATTGGACCTGCACCGATTACAAGAACATATTCCCCCTGTTTAAGTGCAGCACGTCTAATTGCATGTGCTCCTATACTTAAAGGTTCTATCATAGCAGATTGGTCTAGTGTAAGCCCATTTGTTTTAACTAAATGATTGTAAGGAACCGAAATCCATTCACTCATTCCGCCTTCAATGTGAACACCCAAGACTTTCATATCTGTACAGCAATTCGTTTTTCCATTTCTGCATGCAATACATTCACCACATTCCATGTACGGAATGACTGATACTTGATCCCCTGCCTTTAAGCAAGCAGGGTTCTCACCGATCGATTCAATTTCACCAGAAAGTTCATGACCGAGTGTACGAGGATAGCTGAAAAAAGGCTGGTTTCCTCTGTACGCATGGTAATCAGTCCCGCAAATACCAATGCGGCGGATGCGGACTAAAGCTTCTCCCGTTTTAAGCCCAGGCCGTTCAACTTCAACCATGTTAAATTGATTTGGTTGTTCACAGACAATACTTTTCATTGGACTTTCACTCCTTCAATTTATCTAATTATTTTAACTATAAAAATCTTAAATTTTTTCCAATCTATTATTTATAGAATTACACCGTCTTTGAAAATACTAATTTCTCTAAATCCAAACCTCTCATTATTGGTCTTCTTCTCTCCTGATGCGAGATCCAGAATATATCGGAATAAATCAACTTTCAGTTCATCCATAGTTTTTCCCTCGATCAACTGTCCAGCATTATAGTCAATCCAATTCTTTTTGCGTTTGGCTAAATCAGAATTTGTCGCTAATTTTACTGTTGGTACCGGTCCACCAAATGGTGTTCCCCTACCCGTCGTGAATAATACTATATGAGCCCCAGCTGCAGCCAATGCTGTAACAGAGACAAGATCATTTCCGGGCGCGTTGATTAAATTCAATCCAGGTTTTGCTACTCGTTCACCATAAGGATTTACATCGACAACGACAGCGTGTCCCCCTTTTTGAGTACAACCAAGCGATTTTTCCTCGAGTGTACTAATCCCGCCTGCTTTATTTCCAGGTGATGGATTTTCATAAATGACCTGATCATGACGAATAAAATATTCTTTAAAATCATTTACTAAGTGAACAATCTTATTGAAGATTTCCTCATTTTCCGCTCGGTTCATCAATATTGTTTCCGCCCCAAACATCTCAGGGACTTCTGTCAAAATTGTTGTTCCACCATCTGCAACAATTAAATCAGATACTGCCCCAACTAAAGGATTGGCTGTAATACCAGAAAAGCCATCAGAACCGCCGCATTTCAGTCCTACTTTTAGCTTTGAAACGGGTACTGGCTGGCGTTTAAATTGTTCTGCATACTCCACTAATTCTTCAATTAAACTTAAACCAGTCTCTAATTCATCTTCCACTTCCTGGGACTTCATGAACTTCATGCGATTTGGAGGATATTCACCAATAACCTCTTTAAAAGATTCAATTTGGTTATTTTCGCATCCCAGCCCAACAATCAAGACACTGGCTGCATTTGGATGTTGGGCCAAAGCAGCTAACAGCTTTTGTGTATTAGACAAATCATCCCCTAATTGGGAACATCCGAATGGATGGGAGAAATGATAGATTCCATCCACTCCGCGATCCTTAAACTTTTCACTAGCCATTTTGGCGAGTAATTCACATGTTTTATTGATGCAGCCTACCGTATTGATAATCCAGATTTCATTGCGGATTCCAGCTTCCCCGTTTTCACGAAGATATCCCTGGAATGTATGCTCCGATTCTTTTTTGACTTCCTGTTGGCTGATAGGTTGATAGGTATAATCCAAGATTCCCTTTAAACCAGTCTCCAGATTGTGGGTATGTACCCATTCCCCAACAGAAATGTTCCTCTTTGCCTTACCAATTGAATAACCAAACTTGAGAACATCCTCCCCTTTATTTACAGGGCGGATTAAAATTTTATGCCCTTTTGGAATATCCTCTAAAACATTGATATTTAGTATTTCATTTTCTTCCGTTTGAATCTGAATGTTTTCCCCTTTACGGATTTCTTGCAATGAAATAACAACGTCATCTTTTGCATTCAATTGAACTACATTATTCATTTCATTTCCTCCAACCTTTTTAATTGTTAGTACAATGTATTAACAATCGTTCGTCATATTAACGAACATATAACAAAAGAAAACCCTTACAATTTCAATTTCCTTAATCTTACCATCAATATTTGAAATGAAAATTACATTTTTTGCTTCATTTATACCTTTTTTTGATATAAGATACAATTGGGTGATGAGCTATATGAAAACGATAACAAAAATTTCAAACAGTAACTTACTGTTTCCTTTTTCTTTTATTTATCAAGATACCAAAAGTCCACAAAAAGAACTGGCTGACCATATTCACGATTATTATGAAATTGTTTATGTATATAGTGGAAAAGGGACTTTTTTCATCGATGATATTTTTTATGACATGAAACAAGGTGATGTATTCCTTATCCCGAACAATATCATTCATCGTGCCATGCCTGACAAGGATGAACCTATAACATCGACCATTATTTTTTTCAGCCCAACATTAATTTATAATGTCTTACTTGATGATTCTTTCTCTTATTTAAATTTGTTTGATATGGCAAAAAAAATGAAAACTTATAAAATATCCCTGGAACTAGAGAATCAAAAGAAGATGGAAGAACAACTCTTAAATATTTTTCAAGAAACGGTAAAAAATGAACTGGGATCTAGACATGCCTCATTGCTATTCGTTCATCAGATCATACTTGACTTATATCGTGCCCACACGGATAATAAACAGCACTTAATCGAAACGAATACCTATGGACCAGATTGGGTCAAAGAAATTTTAGTCTATATTAATCAAAATTTAAGTCATCAATTAGCCCTGACCGAACTTGCTAAAGAGGCCCTTGTCAGTACCTCTCATTTTAGTAGAGTATTTAAACAAATAACCGGAATGGGATTGACCGTGTATATAAATAATAAAAGAGTCATTAAAGCCAAAGAACTTTTATTGGAAACGAATCATACAGTTTCCTTTATTGCCGAAGAATGTGGATTTGAAAGCATGACTCATTTTCATAGAATCTTTAAAAAATATATGGATATGACTCCTGCTAATTATCGAAAAGAAAATAAAATGTTCCACACTCCTAACATTTAAAAAGCAAAACACCACAGGATCAAAATATCCTGTGGTGTTTTAGTATCAAAATAAGGTATAAATATAGCAAAAACTGTGATTTTTATTCCGTTTATTGATGATACAATGTTTTTGTAAACATGTTAACGTTTTCATAGAGATTTAAGAGGAGGCTTTATAACATGCAAAAATTAACAAAGGAAACATGGGCTGATTACAGGGAATATCCAGAAAAGGTAATACAGTTTGGTGAGGGAAATTTTTTAAGGGCCTTTGTTGATTGGAAAATAGACAAAATGAATAAAGAAGCAAATTTTAATGGCAGTGTAGTAGTCGTTCAACCAAGAGAACATGGAACGGTTCATAAATTAAATGAACAAGACGGGTTATACACACTTTACCTGCAAGGAATCAAGAATAAGCAGGCTGTTAGAGAGCATAGCGTGATCAATTGTATCAGCAGGGGAATTAACACTTATACGGATTACTCCCAGTATTTAGAGCTGGCAGAAAACCCTGAATTAAGATTTATCATTTCCAACACAACCGAGGCTGGAATTTATTTTGAGGAAAATGATAAATTGGAAGATCAACCGCAGAAAAGTTATCCGGGTAGATTAACTGCTCTTTTATACCACCGATTTAAAGCATTCGATGGCGATACAAACAAAGGATTTATCATTATTCCTTGTGAGTTAATTGATCGAAATGGCGAAAAACTGAAGAAAATCGTCCTTCAACATGCGGCACTATGGAATTTGGGAGAAGAATTTGTTAATTGGGTTCATGAAGCCAATGCATTCTGCTGCAGCCTTGTCGATCGAATTGTTACCGGTTATCCAAGAGATACCATTAATGAAATCACGGAAGAATTAGGATATAAAGATGATCTTGTTGTCGTAGGAGAACAATTCCACTTATGGGTCATTGAAGGTCCAGATTGGATTAAAGAGGAGTTTCCAACTGATAAAGCAGGTCTTGATGTTAAATTCGTCAGCGATATGACTCCATATCGATCAAGAAAAGTCAGGATTCTAAATGGTGCTCATTCTGCCATGACTCCTGTCGCTTATTTATACGGATTAGACACAGTGGGTGAAGCCGTTACAAATGAAATAACAAAGAAGTTTGTGGAAGAGTTAATTTATGAAGAAATTATTCCTGTTTTAGATTTACCGGAACAAGAATTGAAGCTTTTTGCAGAAGCTGTGCTTGAAAGGTTTATGAATCCATTTGTAAATCACTATTTAACTAGTATTGCCTTAAACTCAATGTCTAAGTTTAAAACAAGGGATTTACCGTCTTTGCTCGAATATCTGGACAAGAAGAAGGAACTTCCAAAAAAATTAACATTCTCCCTTAGCGCCTTAATTAGTTTCTACAAAGGAAAAAGAGGGGAAGAAGAAATACAACTGCAGGATGATCAAGATATTTTAGATTTATATAAATCCTTATGGGAAAACTATGACAATACAGAGAGTGGTATAAAACAAATTGTTACATCTGTACTTGCATATGAAAAAGTTTGGGGTATGGACCTAAATAATGTGCCAATGTTAACAGAGGCTGTGACGAATTATCTCATTAAAATTGAAAATGATGGGATGAAAGAAGCTATTAAAGAGGTTACTAAAATGAATGCTACAATTGAAGTTGACTGATCCTTCTAAGGAGAATGTTACCTGAGTGAGAAGCAAGGGGAACTTTACTTTCTCTCATACTTTTATTTTTCTACTAGCATAATGACAAATTCTTTGAAGCGTACCTAAATCAAAAGTCTCTATCGCTACCCATAATGGAACAATAATGTGCTTAGAATTTTCTTCGTAAGATGCACACCCAGCGATAAATAACTGCGAAAATTTGAGCCTCTCGTTTGGTAAAGAGAGGTTCTTTTATATATTTAAAAAATTTTCAAAAAAGGATTATCTTCGTTTGAATTCTACCTTTTCGGAAATCATAAGATAAGGTTTCTGCTTATAAAAAATCGTTTTATCTAAGGTGAAATTTCAAACAAGGAGATCAAAAAAATGAATGCGATTAATACGAATGATGCTTCTATAGAAAAAAAAGAAACGGTCATGAATAAAATTTTAGGAGCAATCAGTGGAAGCTTCGCGCCTATTTTAGGGGTACTTGCTGGATCCGGATTAATTTCAGCCTTATTATCCATCTTATCGACATTAGGATGGTTATCTGCTAAAAGCGGAACCTATGCCATTCTTTCTGCAGCTGGACATGCTGTTTTTTATTTCTTCCCAGTTTTTCTAGGGATTACATTAGCCTTAAAACTGGGAGCCAACGGCTATGTTGGTGGTGCGATCGGTGCAGCACTTTTGGAACCGCATTATACGGGTTTAGTTGAAGCAAATGCTCAAAACGTAGATTTCTTGGGGATTCCGGTTATATTAGCAAATTATTCTTCAACCGTTTTTCCAATATTAATGGCTGTTTCCATATATTCCGTATTAGATAAGTTTTTGAAAAAAGTAATTTATAAAGACTTACAAATGTTTCTAAATCCACTTATCTCATTAATGGTGATTGTTCCTTTAACCGTACTCGTATTTGGTCCTTTTGGTACATATGTGGGCGGGGCCTTAGCAGTGGTTATCAAATTTTTAAGTTCAAAAAGTGGAATGTTAACTGGAGCGGTGATGGGAGCTGCATGGTCATTCCTGACTATATTAGGCCTCCACTGGGCCATAATTCCAATATTTATTGCAAATCTTGCGACTGGCGGTGATCCGCTTAGTGCGATGATATCAGCAGCTCCTTTCGCTCAAATCGGGATGGGTCTTGGGGTGTTCTTTAAAACGAGAGATAAAAATTTGAAAACGCTAGCTGGATCAGGGCTTATCCCTAGTGCCTTGGCAGGTACAACAGAAATCATCACATACGGTATCCTAGTACGTTACAAACGAACGATGCTTTTTGTTGCAATAGCCGGAGCTATTGGCGGAGCGATAAATGGGGCATTTGAAGTAAAAGGGACGGCATTTGCTCTCCCAAGTTTCTTGTCGATTCCTGTATTTACACCAATCGGACTATATTTAATGGGGACTTTAACGGCTTTAGTTATCGCATTGGTTCTGACACTTGTATTTGGATATGAAGGGAAAAGCGACGCAGTCCCTGCCAAAACGGTGAAAGAATTTCGACTAGCGAATGTAAAGAGAGAAACCATTTTAAGTCCATTAAGCGGGGGAATTGTTCCATTAAGTGAAATTAGCGATCCGCTTTTTTCAACAGAGACGGTAGGTAAAGGAATTGCGATTGAACCCACAAACGGCGAAGTGATCTCGCCCGTTGATGGAACGGTTACCACTCTATTTCCAACCGAGCATGCCATTGGCATTACATCAGAAGATGGGGCTGAAATCTTAATTTGTATTGGGGTTGATACTATTAATTTAAAAGGTCAATTTTTCACTTCTCAAGTAAAACAATGGGATAAAGTGAGAAAGGGCGACTTGCTAATTCAATTTGACATTGAAAAAATTAAAGCTGCAGGCTTTGATGTAAAAACTCCTGTAGTCATCACTAATACCAATCAATATGTTGATGTTGTCCCAGCCATAGATGGGAAAGTCCAGGCAAAAGATGAATTAATCATGCTGGTTGTATAAATGAAAACTTGCCGATTGGAATGTCCGGTAAGACGGTTCACATTTTTATTGTTTGGGAGGACTCAAGTTCGCCAGTTTGACCGGCAATGAAGATAAAGGATTATTTAAATGATGGTTAGGAGAATTAGGAACCAGTGCAAGTGTTTGGCGTATTAATTGAATCTACATAGATTTTTCCCTCCTCGTAAGTTTGTTCTCTAGATTATTGCATATAGGATTTATAAAGGAGACGAACAGGATGAAAAGTGAATTAATAAGCATGTTAGAATCACGTAAGGAAGAAATAATTGAAATCCGCCGCCATTTACATGAAAATCCTGAGATCTCTTTTAAAGAGGTGAAAACGGCTCAGTACATTGCAGATTTTTATAAAGGGAAAGATGTGGACATTCAAACGAATGTTGGAAATGGTTATGGTATGATCGTAACGATTAAAGGTGGAAAACCTGGAAAAACCATTGGTCTTCGTGCTGATTTTGATGCACTTCCTATTGCAGAAGAAGCGGATGTGCCGTTTAAGTCAAAGAATGAAGGTGTCATGCATGCGTGCGGACATGACGGACATACGGCTTACCTGTTAGTTTTGGCTGATTGCTTAATTTAATTAAAAGACTCCATCCCAGGTACCATCAAAATCATTCACCAACATGCAGAAGAAGTTCCGCCAGGAGGAGCAAAAAGTATTGTAGAATCTGGCTTGATTGATGACTTAGATGCCATTTATGGCATTCATTTGTTACCGATGGGACCTGCGGGAACAGTAGGATTTCATGCGGGGTATTCCTTCAATGGACGAGCTTACATGAAATTGAAAGTTCAAGGAAGAGGTGGACATGGTTCCTCTCCTCATTTAGCTAACGATGCCATTGTTGCTGCTGCACATTTTGTTACAGCTGCTCAAACCATTGTTAGCCGCAGATTAAGTCCATTCGATGTCGGTGTGATCACAATCGGATCTTTTGATGGAAAAGGTACATTCAACGTGATCAAGGACAGCGTCGAACTTGAAGGTGATATTCGGTATATGACAGTAGAAACAAAAGAAACGATTGAGAAAGAAGTTAAACGGATTGTAAAAGGAATTGAAGAAGAATTTGGCGTAACATGTGAGCTTACTTATGCTCCAGATTATCCACCTTTATACAACAACCCTGAGCTTACGGCAATGGTTGCAGAAAGTTTACGAAGCATGAATGATAAAGATATAAAAGAAGTAAAAGAATTTCCGGCTATGTCTCCATCCGAAGACTTTGCTTATTATGCTGAAAAATTCCTTGCCTGCTTCTTTTACATCGCATGCACACCAAAAGGAGTAGAAAATCCTTACTTCAATCATCATCCAAAATTTGATATCGATGAAGATGCACTCCTAGTAGCTGCTAAAGCTGTTGGACAAGTGGTTTGCAGTTATTATCAATTAGATTAAAAAATTTAAAAAAACCTATCACATCCGCCATTAGATTCAGTATGTGATAGGTTTTTTTGTATGGACAGTGACACAATATTAGTACCACCTTTGTAGAAACTGGATGTCATTTGACCAATTTCAGTTATAATAGAATGAATAGATTGGAGGAAGGAGTTCATATTTTTGAACAACGATAAACAGGATCAAACGAAAACATCCAATATTCAAGTGATCTCTCGTGCGGCTAAAATACTAAGGGCTCTTAGAGACCATCCAAAAGGATTAAGCCTATCGAAAATTGCTAAAGAAGTAGGTCTGGCCAGATCGACGGTTCAAAGAATTGTGACTGCTCTTGAACAGGAGAGGTTAGTTGCAGCAGCTTCCGCTAATGAAGGTTTCTGTCTTGGGCCAGAGATTTCATTGCTAGCGGCTGCGGTCCAGAGTGATTTAAGAGAAGAAGTCAGGCCATTTTTAATAGAACTATCACGTCAAGTTAATGAAACGGTAGACCTGTCCGTTTTAGATAACAGTAAGGTGCTTTTTGTGGATCAAATAATCGCACCGCATCCATTGCAAGCAACTTCACAACCTGGTGCGTCTTTTCCATTACATTGCACGGCAAACGGAAAGGCGATACTGGCCTCCTTACCTATAGCTGAGGTTGAGAAATTGATACCGTTGGACATGCAACCGTTCAATGATCAGACAATTACAAGCCGGTATGAACTGTTAAAGGAATTAGAAGTGGTTCGTAAACAGGGAGTAGCTTTTGCCAGGGAAGAGCACATTCAAGGAATTTGTGCAGTGGGCGCAGTTATTTTTGATCGAATGGGAAATTTAAGCGCTATCTCGATTCCGCTCCCCTCCATTCGTTTTTATGGCAATGAAGAGAAGCTAGCGGCTGCCCTCCTTCATACATGTCAAACAATTAACCAGCACTTTAATAACTAATATTGAAGAATGGACATCATTGATCTTCGTTATGACTAAAATGAAAAAGGACCGCGAAATGATATTTCGGGTCCTTTGAATCTTCTGGCTAACATACGGGTATGTTAGTTTAAAATGGTTACCTTTAATTGTTTTACCCCAAAATTGATGGCATCTTGTTCAGCAGGAATAAAGACATCAATTCGATTCCCTTTAATGGCTCCACCTGTATCCCCAGCGATTGCTTCACCATAGCCTTCTACATAAACTTTACTGCCAAGCGGTATAACAGATGGGTCAACGGCGATGACCTTTTTATTTGGGTTATCAATAAGGTTAATTCCAGTAGCCGTAGTGCCGGAACAACCCTCACACGAAGCTGTATAGGCTGTAGCTTTCACTGTAATTTCCCTTGAACTTATATTAGTAGTTGATGCAGCTTCAACCGCTGGTTCACTTTCCTTTGGTGCTTGCGCTGCAGGCTTTGCTGATGTTGTATGTGCAGCAGGCTTCGTTTGTTTTTCTGCTACAGTAGTATTAGTCGTATTTAAACCTTCATAGATTAATAGATTTAATCCAGGATGGATGAGATCGGTAGTTAATTTGTTCCATTCTTTAAGTTGCGAAACAGTTACCTGATAATTCGTGGATATGTCCCATAAAGTGTCACCTTGTTTAACAGCATAATGTTTTTCCGGTGCAATGGTTAGTACATCTCCAGGGTGAATAAGGTCCGTAGTAAGATGATTCAACTTTTGTATATTTTCTAAAGATGTATTATTTGCGCGTGATAGATCCCAAAGGGTATCCCCTTTTTGTACTGTTACTGTTGCGGCTTGTACATTAGCACTTACAGTTACTGAGAGTACAGCAACTGCTATTATTGATATAATTCTTTTAAGCATTCTTTTACCCTCCATGTTCTTTGGTTGCTAAGTTTTCATCATCGTAACATAGAATTTTCTGACACAAAGAACAGGGAGATGTTAAATCGTTTACATCCATGGCAATATTATTGCGATAATATTTCTAAATTCATCTAATAATTTGAAAATAGAACCCCTCAAGGCTCCTAAAATGAAAAAGACCCAGTAGTAGTCCTATCTGGGCGCGTTACTTCTATTTTTACAATAGTGTTACATAAAATGAATTTGAAGTTTATATTATCCTATTATTTTCCTTAAATACCATTTATTTTTCGATTTAAAAACTAATTTCCCATCTAAACAAGGCACAACATTCGCTGTGCCTTGTTTTTTGATGTGTTTATTTACGGTAGAATATTGCCTGCTGCACGATAGATTCGGTACCATTCTTCACGTGTTAACTGAACTTCGCTTGCCTTACAGCAGTCCTTTAACCTGTCGATATTCATCGTTCCGATCACAGGCTGCATGTGGGCAGGATGACGTAAAAGCCAGGCGGTAGCGATGGTCGTGTTGCTCACTTCATATTTGGCGGCAATTTCATCGATCTGCTGATTCAATTCTGGGAATTTGTTGTTTCCAAGGAATACTCCTTCAAAGAATCCATATTGGAATGGAGACCAAGGTTGAATGGTAATATCATTTAGTCTGCAAAAATCGAGGATGCTGCCGTCTCGGTTAATTGCAGAATCATTTTCCATGTTTACATTGATTCCATTAGAAATCATGTTGGCGTTGGTAATACTTAATTGCAATTGGTTAGCCACAAGTGGCTGCTTCACAAATTTCTGGAGCAGTTGGATCTGCATCGGATTCTGATTGGAGACACCAAAATGGCGCACTTTCCCCGATTTCTCAAGGCTATCAAAGGCCTCTGCCACCTCTTCAGGTTCGACCAGTGCATCCGGGCGATGCAGAAGGAGAACGTCAAGATATTCGGTGTTCAGCCGTTTCAATATTCCGTCGACTGATTCTAAAATATATTCTTTCGAAAAATCAAACATTCCCTTGCGAATGCCGCATTTGGATTGCAAGATGATTTTTTCACGAATTTCCGAGTTCATGTGGATGGCATCTGCAAAAATTTCTTCACATGTTCCGCCGCCATAGATGTCCGCATGGTCGAAGAAGTTAGCCCCTTCTTCTAAAGCAGTTTGGACAAAGCGTTCAGCCTCTGTTTTTTCTAGCGAGTTAATACGCATACAGCCAACTGCTACGACAGGCACCTCTAATGAACTGCTTCCTAATTTAATGGTTCTCATCATTTGTTTCCTCCAATTTGTTATACTTGGCGAACGATGTCAATTGGTAATGCGGATATTCGACTATTTCTTCCAACCACATTACCAGAATGAGTGAAACTATTTTTCCCTATTCTTCCCTATTTTGACACATGGGTTTAGTAATAGGCAATTTTTAAACAGCAGCCGCTACATCCATATCGAAGTAGCGATAAAAAATAAATCTGGAAACAGGCTTCTTGCCTCAAGCAAATCAACAGACCATGCATATTTTATTGGTAATTACTATTACACGATAGTTAATCGATCATTTAGCATGGTTTTATTTTTGCATAAAGGGGCTGGTTTTGCTTGGCACGAACGCCATTGGCAAGTATACTGCAGAAATCATTTTTGTTGGCAGGTACTGAACTGAAGAAACCATTAAGTACTGGACAAGCTATTACACTAGATAATAATAATTTACAGAATGCTCTACTCACGCCACAAAAGTATACGAATGAGGGTGGAAAGGCTGCTCCTAAGATCGTCATTGTAGGAGCGGGATTGGCAGGTCTCACAAGTGCTTATCGACTTAAACAGGCTGGGATCACATCAACTATTTATGAAGCGACCGATCGGGTTGGGGGACGTTGTTGGACAAGAAGAGGGTACTTCAACGACGAGCAAATTGTCGAGCGTGGCGGAGAATTAATAGATACCTGCCATATCGAAATTCAAGAACTCGCCAAAGAGTTGGGATTAGAATTAGATAATTTAATCATGGCAGAACCCGTTCACACCAAACCATTTTATTTTTTTGATCAACGCCCTTATTCCTTTGATGAAGTAACTAATGATTTTATAAAAATCCTCCCTAAACTACAAAAGGATCTGAAAGCAGTGGGTGAAACGACCCTTTATAATAGTTATACTGAGCGAGGATTTGAGCTTGATCATATGTCTATAGTCGATTATATCAATGAAACCGTACAAGAAGGCATCCATTCAAGATTTGGTAAATTACTTGCACTTGCCTATTCCATTGAAAATGGAGCTGATGCTCACCAGCAAAGTGCCTTAAATCTACTTTATATGTTGGGGTTTGCACAAAATGAGCCCTTTCGAATGTACGGTGATTCAGATGAATGCTTTCATATAAGGGGCGGGAATGACCAGCTCCCTGCTTTATTAGCAAAAAAACTTAAGGAGCAAATCGTATTTAATGCCCAATTGATTAAGATTGAACAGTCCGTTCAAAATAAAATAACGCTCGTTTTTCGAAATAAAGAAAAGGAATGGAAGGTCTTAGCCGATAAAGTTATTCTTGCTCTCCCTTTTAGTATTTTAAGAACGATAGATTATGAGAATGCAAGATTTCGTCCGTTAAAAGAAACAGCAATTGAAGAGCTCGGAATGGGGGTAAACACAAAACTCCATGTACAATTTGTTAATCGGTTCTGGAATGTGCTCGGAAATAATGGTGAAACATTTGCGGATACAGGCTATCAACAGACCTTTGAATCCTCTCGATCTCAACCAGGTAATTCAGGAATTCTTGTTAACTTCCTAGGAGGTGAAACAGCGGCGCAACTGCTTGCTTACACAGATCGAGAATTAGTAGAGAAGACGAAAGAATTTTTGGACAAGCTTGAACCTGCATTGCCTGGAAGTAATAATAAATGGAATGGTTTAGCAACCGTAGACCATTGGCTAAGTAACCAATGGACTAAAGGCGCTTATTCCTATTGGAAAGTTGGCCAATATACGAAATTTGCTGGAATTTTGGGAGAGCGGGAAGGCAATATCCTCTTTGCCGGTGAGCACACTTCGATTAAGTTTCCTGGTTATTTAAATGGGGCGGTCGAGACTGGTGAGAGGGCAGCACATGAAGTAATCAATGATATAAAAGTAGATTAGGAAAAAAATGCTGACAAATTTGGAATCTGTTGTTCCTTTTTGTCAGCATTTTTTTATTGTGAATTTCTAAGGGAAAGCTAACAGTGTTTAGAAAATGTCATTTAGTTCGCTATCAGAATAGATGGAAATTAACACAACTGCTTTACCATCACCAATATTTTTTACGAAATGCGGGACACTTGCGTTCCAACTGAAGGAATCGCCTTCGTCAATGATCATCGAGTCTTCGCCTTGTTCGGCCAAGACTTTTCCCTCCAAAACCAAATGACATTCTTCTCCTTCATGGGCATTTAATTCACCCATGGAAGCACCAGCAGGGAATTCGACCAGCATCATTCTTAATCCACCTTTGGAGGTTAGATGCTCAACCTTCAAATTGTTAAAGGAGGAGTGAGTCCTTTCAGCCTTTCGAACGACGCGCATATGCTGCTTCTTTTCTAATAATAAATAAGGTAAAGGGATATCAAGAAAGGTTGCAATGGTTTGCAAAGTACTAATCGATGGTGAGGTGTTATTGTTCTCGACATTTGAGATAAATCCCTTTGAGAGTCCAGTCCCCTCACACATTTGCGCAATGGTGATTTTTTTTCTATTTCGTATTGCACGGATTTTCGATCCAATATCCAAATGATCCACCTCAAAGGTTTCCAAATAAAAAACATAATTCTATTTTACCATTCTTTCGGCTGATAGTTTAAGTCTGCAAACAATTGATTGCGTTCTTTCTTAGATAGGTCGCGCCACTGTCCGATCGGTAGATTGCCTAAATGAATATTCATGATTCGCGTCCGCTGCAACCTGACAACTCCATAGCCAAGGGCAGAACACATTCGGCGGATTTGCCGATTTAGACCCTGTGTTAAGATGATTTGAAATACATATTTAGACAATTGCGTTACTTTACATGGTAATGTCTTTGTATCTAGAATTTCCACACCCGCTGCCATCCTCTTTAAAAATTCAGGTGTGATCGGTTTGTCGACTGTCACGATATATTCTTTTTCGTGCTTATTTTCGGCACGCAAAATCTCGTTAACGATATCTCCATCATTCGTTAAGAGAATTAACCCATCTGATTCTTTATCTAAGCGGCCAATATGGAAAATCCGTAAGGGATGATTGACCAAATCAATGATATTTCCCTTTATATGTCTTTCCGTTGTGCTGGTAATCCCAACGGGTTTATTTAAAGCGATATAGACATAGTTTTTAGCCACTTTAATCGGGCTGCCGCTAATACGGACATCATCCCCGGGCTCAACTTGGCTCCCGATCACCGCAACTTTTCCATTAATCGTAACTCTTCCTTCACTAATTAACTTATCTGCTCCTCTTCTAGATGCCTTGCCAGACTCGCTAATAAATTTATTAATACGCATGATACACACCCTTAAGTGGAGAATTGTAAGTTTACCATACCCAACTGCTGCCTTTTTTTCAAGTATTCGGTGCCTGACACTAAAATATTACAAAAGCTACTCAATAGGCCATGTAGTTTACGAACCTGAGGCATTATTAAGGAACAAGTAATGGCGGAAAAAGAGAATATTTGTGAAACGGCATTAAATATCACTGAACTGCTACAAACCCGAGTAAACCAATAGCCAAGGACATAGATTGTTTTTAGAAAAACTGCAGTAGAAAATTGTCGAAAAGGGAAAGATTTACAAACTAAATTTCTAAAATGGCAGGAAATTATCACCATTTTATCTCCGATTTTTGACAAAATATTCTGATTACATATGTTACTTTTAGTAATAACTACATAATTGGGGAGATTACGATGAAAAAACTATCTATTATTTTTGTTTTGCTGTTCAGTGTATTCTTATTTACGAGCCAAGCAGATGCAAGTGGTGGGTCCCAGTTAATTATTATTAACAAAAAGACAAATACCCTTGCATTCTATGATAGTGGTAAATTAGTTAGAACATTCAGCGTTGCTACTGGAAGATCGAGGTCACTTACACCAGAAGGGACTTTTAGAATTGTAACTAAGATCGTTAATCGCCCCTATTATAAATTGAAAATTCCGGGCGGAGATCCTCGCAACCCGCTTGGTAGTCGTTGGCTGGGATTAGAAGCACGGGGCACCTATGGTACCACCTATGCTATTCATGGGAATGCAAATGAAAATTCGATTGGTACTTATGCAAGTTCAGGTTGTGTACGGATGCACAATTCGGAAGTACGTTGGCTTTATAGCCATGTCAATAATTACACATTGGTAATCATCACCCATTCAAACAGCAGCTTTGATTCGATAGCAAAGGCCAACGGTTATGGCAGTGGTTGGGTGGAACTTAGCGGCAACAAGTATTATTACGTGGATGGCCAAGTAAAAACGGGCTGGCAGTCGATAGAAGGAAAAAGGTATTTCTTTGATGACGCTGGTGTGATGAAAACCGGATGGATAACCCAGGGTGATAAGAAATATTATCTCGATTACAAAGGTGAAATGAAAACGGGCTGGCTGGACGATGGTGGAAATAGGTATTATTTCGATCATACAGGTACGATGAGAACGGGCTGGATCGCAGACGGTGGGAAGGAATATTATCTTGATAACAAAGGTGTGATGAAAACCGGTTGGTTATCTATCGCCGAAAATCGGTACTATTTTGATAGCAGCGGAGCTATGAAAACCGGCTGGTTAGCGGATGCTGGAGAATTGTATTATCTCGATAATACAGGATTGATGAAAACGGGCTGGATCAATTCTGAAGGCCTCTGGTACTATCTCAATGATACTGGTGTCTTGAAAAATACTCAGGCTCTTGCCAACAATAGTCAGTGGGATTATCTCGACAAAAATGAGGATGTAACGGCAGACCGGTCCAATTTATTAGAGGAAAAATACAAACTTAACAGTCAAGAGTCGGTAGTGACTGGTTGGTTGAATTATAAGGAGAAATGGTATTACCTGTATGTAGGTGCTGACATGGTTGCTAGCGCAATGAGTGAAGGGTAAATAGGTTGGCAGGATATAATGCCTCATAGATTAATAGATAGCTTAAAGTGCCTCTAGAAGGCGCTTTTTTGCTGTGAAGCCGTGAGTATTTGAAGGGATATAAACAAGCAAAAACCTACCCTCAGAAGCTTAGTGACAATCCACTATTCTTCGCTAATTGGTAACATATTCATAGATTAATGTTTTACAAGAAGGCTGGTTTAATAGTTTCTTAGTTAACGATTTTAGAAGAGGGGAGGGGCACGTAAATCTATGTGAGAGCGGACTGTGGAGGAATATCGAAAAGCATACATTTTCGTATACATGTTTACGTTTTGTATACTTTGTGTTTACAAAGGCGTAAACATGTATACGAACTCGTACACATCGCGTAATGGCGCAGTGTATACAAGTTTGATATCGTTGTTTACAAAAACTTGATAACAGCGATACCTGAAAACAGGCTAGCTAGCGGACGGTGGGGAATGTTGTTGTCTGGATACTTCTCGTTTCATGAAGACTGGCTAGATAAGCTCTGAAGGCAGATGATGCGTTCTCGATGATATAACATGAATAATAATCCTCAAGCTTTTGCCAGCAACATTCAGTGGGATTATCTCGACATAGATGAGGCTGTTGATTCAAATAGTTCCAATTTTTAGAGGAATACAAACTTAATAGTAAAAATGAAGTAGTGACGGGCTGGTAAAATTACAAGGAGAAATGGTAGTGCTTATATGTAGGAAAAGATATGGTTGCCAGTTCGATGTTTGAAGAGTTGGGGACCTGTGCCCTTCTTCCTCCCTCATGATAAATTAATAGTTAAAGCATACCTTAGAGGGTGTGCTTTTTTGCTGAGAAAAGTATTGATCAAAATAAGGTGGATCGGAAAGTGGGGCATTGGCAAGTATACAATTTTGAATACATGTTTACGTTATTTGGTTACTTGTGTACATTTTAGTATACATGTTTGCAGTTTATGTGTACTTGTTTACAATTTGTATACTTTGTGTTTACAGAAGCGTTTACGTGTATACAAAACTGTATACATTTTGGGATTGTGCGATGTTTACAAATTTGTTATCGTTGTATACAATAATGTTTACATCTTTCTGAAGTTTACATGTTGTTTACATTTTTACAGTTATATTTTTTTTACTTATAAATCATTGAAGAATCTATCAATCTTCTATACCCTTAAGAGGTAACTAGAATTACATAACTACTTTTAAAAAATAAATCTATTAAATGAAAAGGAATGAAGTTTATGACTAAATCCAGAGTTGCAGCTATAGATGTTGGGAATGACTCCATTAAGGCCATTTTCGGAGAACTAGACTATGAATTGAATATTCCTAACATTATTGCTAGGGATACAGAAGATCGACCTGTTATTGGGATTGAAGAACTTGATAATAAAAATCCATTGGATGGAATTCACATCAAAGTCCACTCCCCTGCTTTAAAAGAGAACAATGGAATTTATCGTATCGGTAATTTAGCTACTAAAAGTATTAATGCCACTGAACTAGACCCTGGCAGCAGCAAGTCAGAGGAAGATCAAACGTTAATTATGCTTTTTGCAACATTAGCTTTAGACGCAGTAAAGGAAAATAATTCACATGCTTTCCCACGAACAAAAAATGTGATTGATGCTAACTATACATTGGGAACAGGTCTTCCCCTTCGTGAAGTAAAAGAAGGCAAGGATGCTGGCTATCGCTCGAAATTAGTTGGTTCCGTTCATCAAGTTGAATTCCTTGTCACACCAAAGTACCAAGGATTGAAAGTAAATATTAAATTTGAAGAAGTAAAAGTATATCCTGAAGGATTCGCTGCATTTATTAACCTTGTTTTGGACAACAGCGGGAAAATAATCAACAAGGAACTTATAGATAAGCGGATCTTAATTCAAGATATCGGCGGATTATCAACTGATATTGCCGTCATCAAAAATCGTAATGTGGATGATGATAAAGCTCAAGGGTTTAATCTAGGGGTTTCAGAATCATTAGAAGCCATTCGTGAAGAGATTAGAACAAAGCATGGCGTGGAGCTCGATAGCCGCCGTGATGTGGTTGAAATTATCACTAAGAAAAGCGATCGTAATCATATTATGGTTAAAGGAAGCCGGACAAGCGTCCATGATATTACCGACCGAATCCTGCTTGATTTAGCTAAAAAACAATATCGTTTATTACGTAATGTTTGGCAGAGAAACTCGCAAACGGAAATTTGCTACTTTGTGGGTGGCGGAGCCAATGTCTTAAAGGAATATCTTAAAACGTTAAATAACAATTTAGACGGTTATAATATTGATTTCTTTGAAGATGAGAAAGAGAGTATTTGGATGATGGCCAATGCATATTATAAACTCATCAACGACTTTGTTCGTAAAGCAGAGAAACAAAAGCCAGTTAGAGTTGAACCTGTAAAAAGCTAAATAAGGTGATTATATGAAAAAAGCAGCCTCAAATGAGGTTCAGAGGGGTCAAGCAATATCCTTTCGTATCCCCTCTGATACACCTGACCATATCTTAAAGCATTTACAAAAGTTGAAGGATACAGAAAGAAGGAATTTTTCCAGTAAAATTGCCGAGTTTGTGATGCAAGGTGTGAGTAGTTCTGTTTCGAGGGAAAAGGAGACAATTACAATCCCCCTCCCCCAGAAGTTAACGAAAGCCCAGCGGAATTGGTTAAAGCATGAACATTCTGAAGCATTACTTGGAAGTATTCTCTTTCAGCTGATATCTGACCCGGTTCGCTCGACTTCTCTGCTTGCCTCATTGAATAGTCATTCGATCGATATCGATGAAGCTTTATACCTTCAGGAAGAAGTATTTCCCGAGGAACTTCAAAAAGATGAAAGTTATCTGCAGGTCGCTGTAGCTAAGGAGGTCCCGCCCTCCCCTATTGATTTAAGTGACATGGAAGATGACCTCAGTGAGTTTGATTGGGAAAGTGCAAAAGAAAAGCAGCCGTTAATTGAAGAAGAGGAAAACGAAGTCGAGCCGGATATTGACGACTTACTTGGCGGATTTCTTGCAAACATGAATAAGTAATTTAAAAGGGCCAGACCTCACACACCGCCTATGCGCGGCTGAGAGGTTTGGCCCTTTTTCGTAATTAATGCTGTTTATTAGGCATCCTTTGACTTTTTTGGCCTGTTGCTTGACGTTCTTTATTTTTCTTATCTTTTTCCTGTTTTTCATGAAGCTGTTCTACAAATTCGTGTGTACTTTTGTTATCCATTCTGCTTAACCTCCTTGAAAAATCGAACCAATGTTATTTTGACCAAACAGGTTGGAAATATTCTGTAATGCATTTCATTTGTTGTGAATAAGAATAAACATTATAGTCATAGTTGAAAATAAATAAATCTATGAAACTATTAATAGATGCGGTGGTGAGCCCATGGAACTGCTTAACAATATTGTCCGGGCCGATGGAAATTTAAATGAGGAGATCATCTTTAAAAAGGAAATCCTCTATAAGGGGATGAATGGGAGATTTGTGGAGAGATTTTACCTAACTCCATCAACTAGCTATATTTTTAAACCACTAACAAACGATGGCCAATTAGGTAAAGAGGTCTGGGTCCATGAACATATTCTCCCCATATTTCCAACGATTTATCCAAAAATTATCTCCTATTCCATAAGTGAACAGACTGATTTAAACTGGATGATTCTTGAGGATCTTGGCCCACTCTCCCACGAATTTAATGAAGAAAGTGTAATGGGTGTGATCAAATGGGTGGCGTGGTGGCATTCGCTCCCCATTGAGGAATTGGGAAATGTCCCGGTAACAGGATTGAAGCCAAAAATAGAGGAAATAGTATCAGATGTTTGTGATAAGAAGGATGAGTTTTATCGCTTATTGCCATCGTTAAAAATCGAGGAAAAGCTAATCGAGGCCATTTTTCCACAACTTAATCGCCTGGATTTTTTAGAGAAAAAGGTGTTAACCCATGGCGATTTACATACGGGGAATTTTGCAATCGTCGGCGATGAGTTGAAGATTTTGGACTGGGAGCATACCCATCTTAATTCACCGTACTGGGATTTGTACCATCTCATTGATATGTCACATCCCCTCTTCCCGAAAAAAATAACGAGTCCACTTCGGGATCGAATCTTGGAGTCCTATCTAAATCTGGTTAAGTTTGAGATCAATCGGGATTATTTTTTCAAAGAGTATTATTTATTTGCGACCGTGTTTT
This sequence comes from Bacillus sp. ISL-77, assembly GCF_018613105.1. NCBI lineage: Bacteria > Bacillati > Bacillota > Bacilli > Caryophanales > Bacillaceae > Bacillus > Bacillus sp. ISL-77. Next base: position 60,782 of record NZ_JAGGQY010000043.1, on the reverse strand, counting down.
CGATGTGGATGATCCTGCTGATTCAGAAGGACCTAGTGGAGAACGGCGGGAAATGGTCTGTTGTGCAGTTGAATACCCAGCTTGAAGAAACCGTTTCTAGTCTTCAACAGTGCGCAGCAGCTCTTCTTTTATGAAAAAGCTAACCTTGGTTCATGCAAGGTTAGCTTTTTTGTGTAAATTAAGCATGGTTCATGTAAGGTTAGCTTTATTGTGTGATTTACGCTTTTTGTTCTGTCAATTTGATGATTTCAATGACGGTGTTGGTTGCTTTGATCATATTATCCACGGAGATAAACTCAAATTTGCCGTGGAAATTTTCGCCGCCTGTAAAGATATTTGGTGTTGGCAGTCCCATGTAAGAAAGCTGGGAGCCATCGGTGCCCCCGCGGATTGGTTTGACAATTGGCTTAATGTCCAAGTTCACCATCGCCTCATGGGCAATGTCGACAATTTCCATGACCGGCTTGATTTTTTCACCCATGTTGTAATATTGATCGTTCAGTTCGAGGTTGATGGTGTCTGTGCCATATTTGGCCTTGAGTCCATTGACGATGTTTTCGATCAACACTTTTCTCGACTTGAAAGTTTCCATGTCATGATCTCTGATAATATAGTGGAGTTTTGTTAGTTCAACATCTCCATTGAATGATAGCAGATGGAAGAAGCCTTCGTATCCTTCAGTATGTTCTGGTGCTTCCTGTGCTGGGAGTTGGCTATGTAATTCCATCGCAATTTTCATGGAGTTGACCATTTTGTCTTTTGCGGAACCGGGGTGAATATTGTTGCCTTTTATCGTGATTTTCGCCGCTGCCGCGTTGAAGCTCTCGTATTCTAACTCCCCTAGCGGACCGCCATCGACGGTATAAGCATGCTTCGCATGGAAGGACGCAACGTCAAACTTATGTGGACCTCTGCCAATTTCCTCATCTGGGGTGAACGCAACGCGGACCTTACCGTGCTTAATTTCCGGATGGTTAATCAGGTAAGCCATTGCTGTCATGATTTCAGTGATGCCAGCTTTGTTGTCCGCTCCAAGCAATGTGGTTCCGTCTGTTGTGATTAGGGTGTGGCCTTTATAGTCGGGTAGGCTTGGGAAATCCTTCGGAGACATCACAACTTTTAGCGCCTCGTTTAAGACGATTTCGTTGCCATCATAATTTTCGACGATCTGCGGGTTAACTCCTTTTCCGGTAAAGTCCGTGGCAGTGTCGACATGGGCCAGGAAGCCGATGGTGGGCACTTCTTTTTCTGTGTTTGACGGTAAGGTCGCCATCACGTAGGCGTTCTCGTCGATGGTAACTTCTTGCATCCCGATTGTTTGTAATTCCTCGACAAGCATGCGGGCTAATGTCCACTGCCCCTCTGTTGATGGAAAAGTTTCGTTGTTTTCATTGGATTGTGTGTCCACTTTTACATAGGAAGTAAATCTTTCAATGAGTTCGTTTTTCAATTGCACTACACTCCCCTTTTTGGATGAATTCATGATTATCATAACACTATGAGAGAGCGGTTACACGTTTTTCAAATTAGATCGAAGGCGCAAGTGAGCCAACTTGCGGATGGAGTGCTCCAACTTGCGGATGGGGTCCCAACTTGTGGATGGAGTGCTCCAACTTGCGGATGGGGTCCCAACTTGCGGATAGAGTGCTCTAACTTGCAGATAGGGTCCCCAAGCCCTTTTGAGTATCATTTACCTATTTTTACTAAAATCCATTTCATAGGAACGGTACCGAAATCCTCCTGTGTTCATCAGATTCATACCCTTCAATATACGATTGGCTGTGTAAATATCATCAACCCCCAAAAACTCCCGGCATTCCTTATTCGTGATGGTCCTATTACAAATCAAAAACCACTCTCGTAAAGTCCTAAGGTGGGCAAGATGATCATTCGCTCCACAATATGGGCAGCACCATGTCCGGGGAAGCTTCACCATGCCAAACCTGCCGCATGGCAAGCACCTCACCCCAGAGCGAAAATCCCCGAAAGGAATACCGTAGGCTGCGCATATCGGTTTTGGGATAAACGGTTGATGACTTTTTAGGAGTTCGGCAGACAGCCAATGAAAGGTTTCTTGGTCCAACTTATTTGCTTGTTGTGGGGTGCTTTTCATAAATGAGGGGATTAAGCTGGGGAACAAGATTTTAGTCTTTGCAGGAGGAACGGTAACCATTTGTTTCGGGTAAGCTAAAACGACTGCCCCGTAGATTGGGAGCAAGATGTTTCGATTCAGAAACCAATCACTAATTAACCCACGATTTCTTTCCAATTGGACAACAGGATTCTCAAAACCATCCTTGTGTCCATCCTCCCGTGTTCGGATTAATTGAGGAGGATTGTCCTTGAACTCCAGGCTTCCGCCAATATTTTTTACCTCTAAAACCACCCCACCCCAAGGAGTCAGCCCAAACGTATCCATTTGAAAATTTTCGGACCATGCGGGAGATAAGTCGTGGAAAATGTGGTGTTCAGCTGAAAATGGGGGCTTCCGGAAGACGTCAGCTACCCTTTCCTCCCCGCCAATACCCGCCTCAACGGATGCTCGTTTAGCTGCCAGTACTGGCTGGAGCGAATGGCCAGCTGATAACCGCTGCTGAGCTGCAAGCAAACCTTCTAACGTCAATGATCCATCTCTGTCTTTAATAATAATCTTCGATCACCTCCTTAAAATCTACCCGTCATCTTGCATCGTAGCACGTCCCCAAAGGTCATACTATAATTCAAACAACTATTTCATAATTTTGTAAAAAAATAGGGCTTGACCGCTATTGACCGAATGAGTCAACGGGAGTACAATGTGGTTGACTGATGTGGTCAATAGCTGAAAAAGGAGGGCCGCGACAATGTTTTCAAAATTTCTCAACTTAGATAAAGAAAAACAAGACCGAATCATAAATGCTGCCATAAAGGAATTTGCTGAGAAAGGATATGACCGAGCATCGACCAATGAAATCGTCAAAGAGGCGGGTATTTCAAAGGGATTGCTGTTTCATTATTTTCAGAACAAAAAGCAGTTGTTCTTATTTTTATTTGATTATTGTTACGAACTCATTACCGACGAATTTTACAAAAAAATTAATTTCCAAGAGACTGACTTTTTTAGGCGTATGCGGCATGCCATCATGATCAAAGCGGAAATGCTTGGGACGTATCCAGATATCTTTAAGTTTATCCAAGAGGTATTTTTGGAGGAATCTGCTGAAATAAAGGTTGAATTTGATAAAAAAAAATCAGAACTGACACATATCAATATGGAAAAAGCGTATGAGGGGATTGATTTTTCCAAATTTAGAGATGATGTCGATCTGACAAAAATCATAAAAATCATCAACTGGACGTTTGAAAAGATGAGTGATGAAGCGATTGAAAAAGCCAAGTTGTCGCCAACCCACGAGATTAATTATCAAGCGATCCAAGCCGAAGCAGAGGAGTATTTTGAGGTTTTGATTAAATGTTTCTACAAATAGGAGGCTGTCACGATGAATGTAATTGAAATAAACAATCTGACAAAGACGTATGGCAAGTCAAGGGGGATCACGGACATTAGCTTTCATGTCGAAGAAGGCGAGATTTTTGGTTTCATTGGGCCAAACGGCGCCGGTAAATCAACCACGATCCGGACCCTTTTGTCTCTCATTTACCCAACCAGCGGCAGCGCGACTATTTTTGGCAAAGATTGTGTTCAATTTGCACCTGAAATTAAAAAAGAAATCGGTTATTTGCCTTCTGAAGTTTTTTACTATGACAATATGAAAGTAAAGGACCTATTAAAATATTCAGCTAGTTTTTATAAAAAGGATTGCAGTAAGCGAATCAAGGAATTGGCGGAAATTATGGATTTGGATCTCAATAAAAAAATTAATGATCTCTCCCTGGGAAATAAAAAGAAGGTTGGCATTGTTCAGGGACTTCTCCATGAACCAAAGCTGATTATCCTTGACGAACCAACGAGCGGACTCGACCCGCTCATGCAGCAAAAATTCTTTGAACTCTTAGAGGAAGAGAACAAAAAAGGGGTGACGATCCTCTTTTCCTCTCACATCCTTAGCGAGGTTCAACGCTTATGTAACCGTGTTGCGATCATTAAAGAAGGTAAAATCGTCACGGTTGAAAAGATTAGTACCTTACAAGAAAACAACTATAAAAAGTTCAAAATTGAAACGAAAGCACCGCTCGATCCAAGCTGCTTCAACATCAGCGGCGTCAATAATTTAGAAGTTAAGGACACGACGACTAGCTTTTTATTTAGAGGAAACATCAATGCCATCTTGAAAAAGATTGCTGACATTGAACTTGTGAATCTGTGGATTGAAGAGCCAGACCTTGAGGAGATCTTTATGCATTACTACGAAAAGGAGGCCTAAGACTATGAATATCTTTTTTCATGAATTGAAGGCTTATCGGAAGTCGACGATTATTTGGTCTGTATCGTTAGTGTTGATCATCGCTCTATTTATGTCCTTCTATCCTGCCTTTGCTAAGGATGCAGAAGATTTCCAAAAAATCATGGAGGGTTATCCGGAAGCTATCAGGAATGCGATCGGGTTTAACCTTGGGAATTTCTTTACCATTCTAGGTTTCTATTGCTTCCCGTTGTCATTCATTACGTTATGTGGGGCAATTCAGGGGATGAATCTTGGCACGAGCATTGTCAGTAAGGAAGTCCGCGAAAAGACAGCCGATTTTTTATTAACGAAGCCTGTTACCCGGACGACTGTTCTAACAGCGAAACTGATGGCAGCCTTTGTCTCGATCATCATTACTAATATTATCTACCTAGCTGTAACCATCATCCTGGCATTTCAAGTCAAGACAGATGACTTTAGCCTGAAGGTACTTATTATGCTTTCACTCACGATGTTTTTTATCCAGCTGATTTTCCTAGCCTTAGGGGTGATTATGTCGGTGATTGTCCCTAAGATTAAGTCGGTATTGACCGTCTCCCTTACAACCGTCTTTGCGTTCTATTTTCTGGGGATGTTTAGCATCACAACAGGTGAGGAAGCAAAACGCTATATTTCGCCGTTTAAGTATTTTGACACCGCCTATATCATCAAACATGAAAGCTATGAACCATCCTTTTTAGTGGCTGGCGCCGTTATTATCATTCTGGCCATCGCGGCGAGTTATTTTGTTTATCTCAAAAAGGATATCCACGCTGTATAGCTGCGAAATGGAGGGGTTTGGTTATGAATATATTTTTAAAAGAACTGAAATCTTATCGAAAGTCGCTGATATTTTGGAGCATTGGTGTCTTCCTCATGGTGGCATCAGGCATGGCTAAATATGAGGCCTATTCCTCATCGGGCCAATCGATCAATGATCTGATTGCAGATCTGCCTAAATCGATGAAGGCAGTCATGGGTTTCGGTGTCGTCGATTTATCGAAGATTAGCGGTTATTATTCCTTGCTGTATATTTATTTATTATTAATGGCGACGATCCATGCAGCAATGCTCGGAGCTTCAATTATTGCCAAAGAAGAACGGGACAAAACAGCGGAGTTTCTCTTTGTCAAACCAGTTTCCAGAAATACCATTATTAGCGCAAAATTATTGGCTGCCTTCACGAATATTGCCATCTTCAATCTTGTCACCTGGGGTTCGTTGATTATTTTGGTAGGGAAATACAACCGTACAGGTGAAGCGGTTAATGGTGATATCGCCCTTACCATGGCAGGCATGTTTATTTTACAGGTCTTGTTTCTGGTCATCGGGAGCGCGCTTGCGGCTGTAAAAAAGAAACCTAAAACGGCTCCATCTCTAGCAACTGGTATCCTTCTACTTACGTACATGTTATCGATTGCGATTGATTTGAATGAGAACATTGAAGGCATGAAATACTTCACCCCCTTTAAATATTTTGATGCAAAAAATGTGATGTTTGGCGGTGGACTCGAGGCGATTTTCATCGTCATATCCGCGATATTAATTGCTGTCCTGCTATTGGTAACTTTCAGCTTTTATAAAAAGAAAGATTTAAATGCATAATGAGAGGCCTGACTTTTGTCAGGCCTTTCCTTTTGAGACTATTTTTCCCGCGTCATTTTAACAAGGGTATTGATATCGCTTGAAAGCTTGCTATAGGAAGGAGTATCTAACTTAATATTTGCCTTTATTCCATCAATGAGCGGCAATGCTTTTGGGTTTGTAATTGTTAAAATTTGAACATGGCCATTAAAGGCTTTATCCATCAATTCTTTGGCTCGATCTAAATTGTCATCGTTATTCAACTTCGAAGGGTCAACCCCATCGAGATTACCGGTTCCAGATTCTCCAGCGGTGTTTTTTAACACCTTGCTTTGTAATTCATCATAGCGAGTCGAGGTCACTTCCGGTTGTGCTCTTGCCAGAATAATGGTGTCATCTAAGACAAATACCTTAATACCTGGAATCCCCTCACCAGATAATCGGGATTCCAAATGGGAGGAAATCCCGCCGTCATGGAGGCTGGAACTGCCAATCAAGCTATAGACATTCGTTCCAACCCCTCCTGTTGTTTGACCATTTTTGTTTGTGGTTTCTTTCTTAGTTCTGTCCACACTTGGAATGACATTTGGACTATTCTGATGTTCATGGACATTCCCATTTTTATTAACAGCCGGATCATGATAGTCAAGATTTTCTGCAGCCCCGACCTCATTTCCGTTCACTCCGTTTTGGGCTGAACATCCCGACAACAATAATAAGGCAGCAAACGGTAACCCCCAGATTTTCCATTTTTGTTTAAACATAAAAAATAGCCTCCTTTTTTAAAATGTATTTTCCCCATGAATTTTCTAATTATGAATGGAATATTTCGGAACATATTGAGAAAAGTATTTATTAAAAGAGAATAATGTCGAAAATACTGGAGGTATAAAAGATGGCTGAAGAAAACAAGGAAAATCCAGAATCGTTATCTAGAAGGAAATTCATTCGTAATACCGGTTTCACCGTGGGTGGTCTAGCTGTTGGTGGTGTCTTGGGCAGTCTACTCCCTTTAAATCGTAAAAAAGAGGAAAAAGTAACACAGACAAAAGCAGAAAACTTTAATCAGGCGTTGATGTATTTTACACCTGAACAATTCCAATTGACCGAAGCAGCAACAGAACGGATTTTTCCAGAGGATGACCATGGACCGGGAGCAAAGGCGCTTGGCGTGGCCTTTTTTATAGACCATCAGTTGGCAGGTGATTGGGGCTTTAATGCAAGGGAATATATGCAGGCACCCTTTTTCAAAGGTGAAAAGGTTCAAGGCTACCAGGGACGGTTAAGGCGCAGAGATATTTTTGATATTGGGCTGAGGGAACTTCAAAATCACAGTATGACCGTCTATAAGAAAAACTTCACTGAGTTAAAAGAAGAAGAACAGGATGCTATTCTGAAAGATTTTGAGGAGGATAAAGTAAACTTAACAACAATTTCTCCGAGTGGATTTTTTCAAATGCTTAGGGGCGCCACACTAGAAGGCGCTTATAGTGATCCATTATACGGTGGAAATAAAAATATGGACGGCTGGAAAATGAAGAAATATCCTGGCAGTCAAATGGCATATACAGACATTATTGACAAGGATTTTAAGGAAGTTAAACCGCAAAGTCTAAAATCCCATATGAATCACTAAGAAAGTAGGTGGAAACGATGGTGAGGAAATTACCAAAGGTAGATGTAGTTATTATTGGCGTGGGGTGGGCAGGCGGAATCATTGCGTCTGAACTGACCAAAAAAGGACTGAAAGTGGTCGGTTTGGAAAGAGGTAAGGAAAGAAGAACGGAAGATTACTTTATGGTCCATGATGAACTACGGTATGCATTGCGCTATGGAATGATGCAAGATCTGTCTAAAGAAACGATTACTTTCCGAGGAAATGAAAAAATCCGCGCCCTTCCGATGCGACAATATGGCTCGTTTCTGCTTGGAGATGGATTAGGGGGTTCAGGTGTCCATTGGAACGGGCAGACCTTTCGTTTTTTGCCGTATGATTTTGAAATCTATAGTAAGACGGTTGAGAGGTATGGCAAAAATAAAATTCCTGCAGGAATGACGATTCAAGATTGGGGAATTACCTATGATCAAATCGAGCCCTATTATGATAAATTTGAAAAACTTACTGGTATTTCAGGGGAGGAAAATCCGCTTGCTGGAAAACGATCAAGTAAGTATCCAACTCCACCGATGAAAAAGTCGCCTCCATTGCAAATGTTTGAGGAGGCTGCGAAAAAATTGAAACTCCATCCCTATATGATGCCGTCTGCTAACCTTTCTGAATCCTATACAAATCCAGATGGAATTGCAAGATCAGCCTGTCAATATTGCGGATACTGTGAGCGCTTTGGCTGTGAATATGGAGCAAAGGCCGATCCGGTCGTAACCGTTATTCCTGTCGCGAACAAAACGGGGAATTTTGAAATTAGAACCCATTCCAATGTTAGAAGAATTTTAAAAACAGGGAATAAGGTCACCGGCGTTATGTACACAGATGTGACCACAGGCGAGGAAATTGAACAGCCAGCTGATATTGTCGTCTTAACAAGCTATGTATTCAATAATATTCGCCTGTTATTAATGTCGAATGTGGGCAATCCTTACGATCCAGGCACAGGAAAAGGCGTGATTGGAAAAAATTATGCCTATCAAGTAATCAAAGGGAATGCCATTGGCTTTTTTGATGATAAAGAATTTAATACGTTTGCAGGGGCCGGTTCGCTCGGAATGGTATTGGATGATTATAATGGTGATAATTTTGATCACTCCAAGGTTGGCTTTATTCATGGCGGGATGGTTTCTCTCAGTCAAACAGGTTTAAGACCGATTCAAAATAACCCAGTTCCTGGAGGCAAGCCTACATGGGGGAAAGAGTTCAAGGAAAAGTCAGTCAAATATGCCAACCGCTATCTATCAGTAGGTGCCCAAGGTTCTTCGATGCCTTTTAAACATCACTATCTAGACCTTGATCCAAGTTATAAAGATGCTTATGGGGACCCTTTAATACGGATTACGTTTGATTTCGAAAATCAAGATCGGCAGCTGGCCAAGTTCCTTGCCTCCAAATGTGAAGGGATTCTTAAAGAAATGGGAGCAGACCATATCGATGCGATGAAAGATTTAGGTCCATATGATATCACCACCTATCAATCCACCCACAACACGGGCGGTGTGATTATGGGGAATGATCCGACGACCTCGGCCGTCAATAATTATTTGCAAATGTGGGACGTCGATAATTTGTTCGTGGTGGGAGCATCCGCATTTCCGCATAACTCTGGCTATAATCCGACAGATACCGTTGGTGCCTTAGCCTACCGTGCGGCTGAAGGAATTATTAAATACCATGATAAAGGCGGACAGGTTGTTTAATTCTCCTTGAAAATGGATTTAATGATAACGATAGTGATAATATAGGTAAATGAATTAGAAATAGGAGGAGAAGCGAATGACAACACAAAATGAAAACAATACCTTGCCGCCAAAGACTTGTTCTGTGGAACGCTTAGTCACACTTGAAGGAGATGTAAAGAAGGTACTTTCAGGTGAAAAAACAGCGACGCGCCGGAATGGCCGCTATGCGGATCCTGGAGAAATCATGACATTGGAAGGCCGTGACTTTGTGGTAGACCGTGTCTATTCCCAGTCATTAGGTGAATTAACGGATGAAGATGCACGCCGTGAGGGCTTCGAAAATGTGGAAGCCTATAAACAATCGATTCTAAGTATTCATCCTGGAATGCCATGGTTGCCGCAAATGCGCGTGTGGGTTCATGAGTTTAGCCCGGTTCAAAAATAGTCTATAAATGCTCGAGGCCCATTTCAAAAGTGGGCCCTTTTTTTATGGAATAATCGATGCTAATCCCAAAAAAGCCTTCGAAATAACCCTTTACGTTTGCAGGTCAATTAGTTGGTTAATCGAAGTAAAAAAATTATAATATTCCTAGAGAGGATTTCCGAGAGGCTGGGGTGAGCGAATGAAGTTTTTATCAAAATACATAAAGAAGTACTGGAAATCTTTTAGCATAGCGGTTTTATTCCTTACCATTGAGGCGATTAGTGATTTGATGCAGCCAACCATAATGGCGAAAATTATTGATGAAGGTGTGGCCAACAAGGATATAGGTTATGTTTTGAAAATGGGCGGATTGATGCTGCTGATTACGGCCTGTGGAGCAATCGCTGCTTCCACCAGAAGTGTAGTCGCTAGTATTGTTTCACAAAACTTCGGGACGGAGTTAAGGTCGGACTTATTCAAAAAAATTCAAACACTTTCGTTTAAAAACATCGATAAATTTGACCGCGCCTCCCTTGTTACCAGATTGACGAATGATGTGACCCAAGTTCAGGTGTTTGTTAATGGATTGATGCGGGTTTTTGTCAAAGCCCCGTTGCTAGCCATTGGCGGTTTGATTATGGCCACACGGTTAAACCTGCAGCTTTCCGTGGTCCTGGCGGTTGTGGTTCCAATTGTTGCGCTATTAATCATCTTTAATATGAGATTGGGCTTTCCCCTCTTTTCCCGTGTTCAAAATGGATTGGACCGGGTGAATAGTGTCATGCGGGAGTACCTATCCGGGGTCCGAGTTGTGAAAGCGTTTAATCGCTTTGATGTCGAGGTTGGTAAGTTTACGAAGGTAAATGACCAATATAAAAATCAAGCCATTTCAGCAAATCGACTGATGTCCTCTTTCAGTCCAGCCATTATGCTCACCGTTAATCTTGGGATTGTTGTTGTCCTTTGGATCGGCGGCAATGGTGTGAATACGGGCGGTATTCAGGTCGGCCATATTATTGCCTTTATCAACTATATGACGCAAATACTATTTTCATTGATGATGATCTCGATGGTTTTTACGATGTTTGTCAGAGCAAAGGCCTCGGCAGGGAGAATCGATGAGGTATTTTCTCAAGCGGATAACGTTTCTTGGAATGAGGAACTTAGGTTAAATTCTATTGAAAAAGGCCGAATCGACTTTGAAAATGTTTCTTTTTCCTATGAACAAGCAACAGGCGAGCCAATCTTAAAAAATATTAATCTTACCATCCTGCCTGGAGAGACAGTAGGAATCGTCGGCTCAACAGGATCAGGGAAAAGCACGCTTGTCGGACTCATCCCCCGTTTCTACGATACGGTGGGCGGTACGATTAAAGTAGACGGTGTTGATAGTAAACAGGTCAGTCCGAAGAAATTACGTGAGAAAATTGCGATCGTGCCCCAGAAGAATATTTTGTTTACGGGGAGTGTCGCGGAAAATATTCGCTGGGGTAATGAAGAGGCAACCGATGCAGAAGTGGTTACGGCCGCGACAATGGCCGGGGCACATGATTTTATTGAGAGGTCACCGGAAGCCTACCAAACAAGGATTGGCCAAGGGGGCGTCAATTTTTCCGGCGGACAAAAGCAACGGATTTCCATTGCTAGAGCCTTAGTAAAGAAACCAGAAATTTTGATATTAGATGATAGTACAAGTGCCGTTGACGTCGCAACCGAGGCGAAAATCAAGGAGGCCTTGAAGAAATATGCTAAAGGGCTTACCTGTTTATTGATTGCCCAGCGGATCACCTCGATTATCGATGCCGATAAAATCGTCGTCCTCGACCGCGGCGAAGTTGTTGGGGTTGGTACACATCAGGGACTATTGAAGGATTGCCGTGTTTATCAGGAAATCTACCAATCTCAAGTCGGCAAGGAGGTGCATCCGTAGTGTCAAAGGGAAACGTACAGACTGGGAATACTCCCCCTGCCCCGCCGCCGATGAGACCAGGCGGTTTTGGCGGAGCCCAACGCCGTGGGCCTGTTGTCAAGCCTAAGAACTTTAAAGGGACATTGCAAAGACTTTGGCAATATTTCGGCAAAGAACGAAAAATGCTCACGGTTATTTTTATTTTTATTGTAATGGACGCAGCCCTGATGCTGCTTGCCCCCTTACTGATTGGAAAAGCGATAGATGCGATGCGAATGAATGGTGGAAAAGTAGATTTTGGATTTCTTGAGATGATGATCTGGATCTTGGTCGCAGCGTATCTGACTGACAGCCTGTTAACCTTTTTACAAGGATGGCTGATGGCCGGCGTTTCCCAGCGAATTGTCAAAAGCTTAAGGGATGCCCTTTTTAAAAAATTACAAAAGCTGCCCGTATCCTTTTTTGATTCTCGTTCACACGGTGAGTTAATGAGCAGGCTATCAAACGATGTCGATAATATTAGTAATACAATCTCGCAATCAACGACGCAATTAATGTCCGGGGTGGTCATCATTACCGGGTCATTAATGATGATGTTACTATTGAGCCCTATCTTGACATTAGCAAGCTTAATAACCGTACCGCTTGTCTTTTTACTCACAAAAACGATTGCCAAACGGACGAGTGTCCTGTTTAAAAACCAGCAAGTGGAGCTGGGAATATTAAATGGCCATATTGAGGAAACAATCTCTGGAATTGAAATTGTCAAAGCCTTTAATCACGAGGAAAAGGTCATCGAAGAATTTGAAGTGGTCAATACGAGGCTGCGTGAGGTCGGCCTCAAGGCGCAAATTTGGTCCGGATTTTTGATGCCGATCATGAACGTCATTAATAACCTTGGCTTTGCAGTGGTCGCGGTGGTTGGAGGAATCCTTGCGGTCAAAAGCATCATCACGATTGGGGCAATTGCCAGCTTCATCACCTACTCCAGGCAATTTGTCAGGCCGCTTAATGACCTGGCGAATATTTTCAATATTCTTCAGTCTGGCGTTGCTGGGGCCGAACGTGTCTTTGAAATCATCGATGAACAAGAGGAGCCAGAAGATCTGCCAGAGGCAATCGCCTTAGAAAACCCAAAAGGACATGTCATATTTGAGAATGTAAGTTTTGGTTACCGTCCGGAAGTGCCGATTCTAAAAAATGTCAGCTTTGAAGCGGATATCGGCAGCAGTACGGCCTTCGTCGGACCAACCGGCGCTGGAAAAACGACGATTGTAAATCTCCTGACAAGATTTTATGACGTGACAGACGGAAGAATTCTCCTTGATGGCCATGATATTCGGGAATACACAAGGGACAGCTTAAGAAGATGCTTTGGATTTGTCCTCCAGGATACCTATTTATTCTCAGGGACGATCAAGGAAAATATTAAGTATGGAAATACGAAGGCAACGGACAATGAGGTGGAACGCGCGGCGAAGATGGCCAATGCCGATAGTTTTATCAAACGGCTTCCTAACCAATATGAAACGGTCTTGTCTGAAAATGGCGGCAATCTAAGCCAAGGACAGCGGCAGCTGCTGGCGATTGCGAGAGTCATTTTAGCTAAGCCCGCCCTGCTGATCCTAGATGAAGCGACGAGCAGCATTGACACCAGGACTGAGCTCCATATTCAAGAAGCCCTGCTCACATTGATGGAGAACCGAACCAGCTTTATCATTGCCCACCGCCTCAATACAATTCGCGATGCTGACACCATCATGGTCATTGACCATGGGGAAATTATCGAGACTGGAAACCACGATACATTAATGAGGCAGCAAGGCAAATATTACAATATGTTTTTTAATCAGTTCAAAAATGTGGAAACGGGTTTGGATGGCTAGGTATTGAAGGAGAGACTGGGGAGGTTCAGTCTCTTCTTTTAGTCAATACATATGGTTGATGGGCGTTCATTCATTTACCGAGGGAGCGCCTTTTTATGCTTTAGGGTAAATGGAAACTTGCTATAACGTTATCTAACGACCTCAATGTACTCTTCTAGCAAAGGACGCCCCCCTCTACCAAAATAAAGTAAATTATTAATGACAACTGTAAAGACACCTGCTAGAATACTTATGGTTAATCGATTATTCTCATACCTAAAGTAAAGAAAATTAGGGAATAATGTAAAAAAATAGCTACAACTTAGGGGGATCCACATGAAAAACAAAAAGGAAATTTCAGGCCGAAGATTGCTTGGCATTGCCGGGATGGGCTGGATGTTTGATGCCATGGATGTCGGCATGCTTTCTTTTATCATTGCAGCCTTAAAAGTAGAATGGGAGCTGACTCCTGGGCAGATGGGTTGGATTGGAAGTGTCAATTCCATTGGGATGGCCGTTGGTGCACTTATTTTTGGCTTAATGGCAGATAAAGTTGGACGCAAAAATGTATTTATCATCACGTTATTATTATTTTCCATTGGGAGCGGGCTTTCCGCAATGACCACCACATTAACCGCCTTTTTAGTGTTTAGATTCTTCATCGGCGCTGGTTTAGGAGGAGAGCTTCCTGTTGCCTCCACACTCGTATCAGAAAGTGTCCCCGCCGAAAAGCGCGGCAGGATTGTGGTTCTGCTTGAGAGCTTTTGGGCAGGAGGCTGGCTAGTTGCTGCAGTTATCTCTTATTTCATTATTCCAAAGTTTGGCTGGCAAGTGGCATTACTTATTAGTGCCATTCCAGCTTTATATGCATTATACCTACGCATGGGGCTGCCGGATTCACCCCGTTTTACGGCAGTAAAGGACAAGGAAAAAATTTCAGTCTTCCAAAGCATGAGGAATTTATTTTCAAAGGATTACAGGCGCCAAACAACGATGCTTTGGATCTTATGGTTTTGTGTAGTTTTCTCCTATTATGGAATGTTTTTATGGCTTCCAAGTGTAATGATTATGAAAGGATTCAGCTTAATTAAAAGCTTTGAATATGTGCTAATTATGACGTTAGCGCAGCTCCCCGGTTATTTTACAGCTGCCTGGTTTATTGAAAAATTCGGCCGTAAGTTCGTTTTAGTTGTCTATTTAATTGGTACAGCAGTGAGTGCCTATTTCTTTGGGGCAGCAGAATCGACTGCTCTGTTGATGACTTCAGGAATTCTATTATCATTTTTTAACCTAGGTGCTTGGGGAGGTCTTTACGCTTATACCCCTGAACAATATCCAACCATCATGCGTGGTACAGGCTCTGGTATGGCAGCAGCGATTGGAAGAGTTGGCGGCGTGTTAGGACCCTTATTAGTCGGTAATCTTGTCGCACAGCAAGTATCGATTTCAACCATCTTTATGATCTTCTGTATTTCTGTCTTAATTGGAGCAATCGCCGTTTTCGTATTGGGAAAAGAAACAAAAAATACAGAACTAGCATAATAAATAGTCTAAAGAGATTCTTTATAGCGGAGTCTCTTTTTTTATATATAGAACATTGAATCATATTTAACCAAAATATTTTTAAAAAAAAATTTATTTTCCCTTTTCATATAAATCCTTTTTAACTTTAGTGCAATAAAGTCTTTTGAGTGGGTAAAATCCATATATTTGCTATATTGCAAATTATCTTAAAATAATGTATAATACCACTAGACGAACCCCCAAATATTTTGTACAATGTTTTCAGAATATTATCTTTTTTTAAAACAGTTAGACAAAGGCGATTGGGAAAATTTTTTCAAAAAACAGGGGGTAAATCATGAGGAAAAAGAAATTGGCTGGTATCTTTATGTCGTTTATGGTTGCGGCAGGTGTGTTGGCAGGATGTAATTCAAGTGCTAGTAGCGATGGGGAAAAAGGAGGCACAATTAAGATTGGTGCGAACCTAGAACTATCGGGTGGAGTAGCTTCTTATGGCCAATCTGCCAAAGAAGGTATTGAGTTAGCAATCGAAGAAATCAACAAAAAAGGTATTAATGGCAAAAAATTAGAATTAGTGACAGTTGACAATAAGTCAGATGCAGCAGAGGCTACAAATGGTGCTCTAAAACTTGCCACTCAGGATAAAGTTGTTGCGATGATCGGTGCGGCAACAAGTACAAACACATTAGCACAAGTGCAGATTGCTCAAGATAATAAAATTCCATTAATTACACCAACGGCAACAAACGCAACGATCACAAATAAAGATGGAAAGGTAAATGATTTTGTCTTCCGTACATGCTTCATTGACCCATTCCAAGGTACAGTTGCAGCAAATTTCGCTTCCAATGATTTAAAGGTTAAGAGTGCGGCTGTTCTGATTGATAGTTCAAGCGATTACTCTAAAGGTCTTGCTGCGTCTTTTAAAAAGAATTTTGAGGCAAATGGCGGAAAAATTGTTAAAGAAGAAGCCTATGTGGCGAAGGATACAGATTTCCGTGCAACCTTAACAAATATAAAATCAGCAAAACCAGAATATATATTCGTTCCTGGCTTTTATGAAGAAGTAGGTTTAATTATCAAACAAGCTCGTGAGCTTGGCTTAAATGTGCCAATCATGGGTGGTGACGGTTGGGACTCTCCTAAACTAGTAGAAATCGCTGGAGCAAATACACTGAATAACACATTTATTACAAACCACTATTCATCAGGTGATAGTGAAAAGAAGGTTCAAGACTTTGTTGCAGCGTTCAAAGCAAAATACGACGGTAAATCTCCGGATGCCTTTACAGCTCTAGGTTATGACACAGTATACTTCCTTGCGGATGCGATTAAACGTGCTGGAAGCAGTGATTCTAACAAAATTCAGAAGGCACTCGCTGAAACAGATGGATTAGAACTTGTTTCTGGAAAAGTGAAGCTTGATAAAAACCATGATCCAATCAAAGCCGCTGTTATCCTTGAGTACAAAAACGGAGAACAACAATTTAAGACAAAGATCAATCCTTAAAGAAAAGCGGAAGCGCCTTGTCTAGGCACTTTAGCTAGCAAAATTTTATAGTTTGCCAGAGGGATAGGGAGCGTGATGTCTCCCTATTCCACTTTATAAAAGAAATGCAAGTTTCCCAACATGCAAACTTTGTTTAATTGTATTTAAAAAAAGATACGTGAAGTCGGTCCAAAGGAGTGTAAGACAGATGGAATTAATACAGCAGCTTGTAAATGGAATATCCTTGGGCAGTATTTATGCATTAATTGCTCTAGGGTATACAATGGTTTATGGTATTGTAAAACTGATTAACTTCGCCCATGGAGATGTATTCATGGTTGGTGCATTTATAGGGTTTTATTCCATTACTATTTTAGATTTAGGATTTTTCCCAGCATTACTTATTTCCATGGTGGCCTGTGCCATCTTTGGTGTTTTAATCGAGAGGATTGCTTATAAGCCTCTTAGAAATGCAACTAGAATTGCGGCCCTTATTACCGCAATTGGGGTTTCGTTGTTTATTGAGTATGGTACCATTTATATTCGTGGTGCCCAGCCGGAAGCCTATCCGGATGGAATCGTTCCAATAAAGAGCTTAGAGCTTTTTGGGGTAAAAATTAGCGGTCAGTCCTTACTTATCTTAGGAACTTCGTTAATTTTAATGATTTTACTACAATTTATCGTTCATAAAACAAAAATTGGTAAAGCCATGCGAGCCGTATCACACGATATGGATGCCGCAAGATTAATGGGAATCAATGTGAATAACACGATTTCAGCAACTTTTGCGATTGGTTCTGCCCTTGCTGGTGCAGCCGGAGTTATTTTTGGTGTCTACTATACAAAAATTGAGCCTTTGATGGGAATTATCCCAGGACTTAAAGCGTTTGTTGCCGCAGTTTTAGGCGGAATCGGGAGTATTCCTGGGGCGATGACTGGCGGTTTAGTTTTGGGTGTAATCGAGTCACTTGTTAGTGCAGCAGGCTACTCCCTATGGCGTGACGCCGTAGCATTTGTCGTTCTTATCTTAATCTTAATCTTCCGTCCAGCAGGTTTATTTGGTAAAAATATCAGGGAAAAGGTTTAAGGGGGTCTTTTAGCGATGGCAATTTTAAAACAAGCGAAGTTTTTCTGGACCTCAATCGTTCTAGCCGTTATATTTTCAATCGTCATGCAATTTTTAATAACTGGCGGGTCATTGAACCAGTTTTATGTAAACACACTATTTTTTATCGGAATTAATATTATCCTTGCCGCAAGTCTCCATTTAATTATTGGGATTACAGGGCAATTTTCAATTGGACATGCTGGTTTCCTAGCCGTTGGAGCTTACGCTTCAGCGATCATGACCATGAAATTGGGCCTGCCCTTTCCAGTGGCCATCCTTGTTGGCGGATTGGCAGCCGCAGTGGCGGGGCTCATTATAGGGATTCCGACACTAAGATTAAAAGGAGATTATCTTGCCATTGCCACGCTTGGCTTTGGAGAGATTGTAAGAATAGTCTTTTTAAATATTGAATATGTCGGTGGGGCAAGCGGGATGACAGTCTCCCACTTAACAACGTGGCCATGGCTGGTTGCTTGTGTATTGCTAACCATCATTGTGATTGTGAACTTTACCAACTCGACACATGGACGAGCTTGTGTTTCAATTAGAGAAAATGAAATAGCTGCAGATGCAATGGGGATCAATACAACCTTTTATAAGGTTACAGCTTTTGCCATCGGTGCCTTTTTTGCCGGAATTGCCGGTGCCTTATATGCGCATAACTTTTATATCATTCAGCCGACTAACTTTGGCTTTTTGAAATCATTTGATATTTTAATTTTTGTTGTATTAGGCGGGCTTGGAAGTATGTCTGGAGCGGTTATTGCAGCGGTCCTATTAACAATTATTTCGACCTACCTTTCCAGTTATCCAGAGGTTCGGATGGTTGTTTACAGTCTTGTCTTAATTGCAATGATGCTTTTCCGACCACAAGGATTGCTAGGAACGAGAGAGATTACCTCATTCTTTAAAGCTGGTAAAGCCGCTAAAGGAGGAGTGCAAAAATGAACGAAAAAACAAAGTTGCTTAAAGTAGAAAATACCGGGATCCGTTTTGGCGGCTTAAAGGCTGTTTCGGATGTAAACCTGGAATTAAATCAGGGTGAACTTGTCGGTTTAATTGGCCCAAATGGTGCCGGGAAAACGACGTTTTTTAACTTGCTTACAGGTGTCTACGTTCCAACCGAGGGAAGCATTTCGCTAGATGGCGAAAAACTAAATGGCTTAGCGCCGTATAAAATTACCAAAAAAGGAATCAGCCGGACATTTCAAAACATTCGTTTGTTTAGTGAACTGTCGGTTCTCGATAATGTAAAGGTAGCCTATCATTCGCTGGCCAAGCATTCGATGCTGAGCTCTATTTTACGCCTCCCTTCCCACTTTTCCGGTGAGAAGGAAATGGAAGAAAAGGCGATTGAATTCTTAAAAATCTTTAAGCTCGAAAATGTGATGCATGAAAAAGCAAAAAACTTACCATATGGTCAGCAGCGTCGCCTTGAAATTGCCCGGGCATTAGCTGCTAATCCTAAATTATTGCTTCTGGATGAACCGGCTGCCGGCATGAATCCACAGGAAACAGAAGAACTGATGAATTTAATCGCGTTAATTCGTGAGAGATTTTCGTTAACGATCCTATTAATTGAACACGACATGCTTCTCGTTATGGGGGTCTGTGAGCGAATTTATGTGCTTGACCATGGTCAATTAATTGCCAATGGTACACCTGAACAAATTAGAAATAATCCAAAAGTCATCGAAGCTTATCTTGGAGAGGAGGTCTCCTAATGCTAAAAGTAAATGATATTAATGTTTATTATGGAAATATCCATGCATTGAAGGGAGTTTCTCTCGAGATCAATCAAGGAGAAATTGTCACACTGATTGGCGCCAATGGTGCTGGGAAAAGTACACTTTTACAAACCATATCTGGTTTACTAAAACCGAAAAATGGTGAAGTATTGTTTGAAGATGAACATGTGGAGGGCAAGGTTCCTCAATTAATTGTTAAACGAGGGATTTCACAAGTACCAGAAGGCCGCCGTGTTTTCTCAAACATGTCGGTTGAGGAAAATCTAGAATTAGGTGCGTATTTACGGAAAGATAAAAAAGGCATTCAAGAAGATTTTGAAAAGATCTATCAGCTATTCCCTCGCTTGCTGGAGCGCCGAAAGCAGTTATCTGGTACCCTTTCAGGGGGAGAGCAGCAAATGCTCGCCATGGGCCGCGCATTAATGGCTAGACCGCGCCTATTACTATTAGATGAGCCTTCCATGGGTCTTGCGCCGATATTAGTAAAAACTATTTTCAAGATTATTGAGGAAATCAATAAAACTGGGACAACCATTTTATTGGTAGAGCAAAATGCTAATATGGCGTTATCGATTGCCGATCGTGCCTATGTCATTGAGACCGGAAAAATTGTTGCTTCAGGTACAGCTGAAGAGCTAAATCAAAGCGATCAAATTAGAAATGCTTATTTAGGCGGTCACTAAGCCTTGGCTATAAAAGAGGAGTTGGGAATCCCCCAACTCCTTTTAATATTTCACTTTTCTCTGTTCGGTATCTAGCTGGAATTGCTGTCGTCTTTTCGGACTTAATAGATGTCTAATTTTGTTCGCATAATCTTCATAGAGCTGTTCGAGTCCGACTAATGTGAGTGAAAAGAAGTTAGCGTAATTCTTTTGAACTTCCCACTTTAACTCGTTCTTTCCACAAATACTATATTTATTTAACTCTTCAATTTCTTCACGAATCTTTGCTAGTTCACCAAGTTGCTGCTCTGCTGGAAGAGAGAGAACATAATCAATTTTTTCAATATAATCCATCGATTTCTCTATTTTCCATTTGATTTCTAGATAACCTTCTTCATCAATCAGGCCGTATTTTAATTTGAAATCATTTAGTAGTTGTGCCGATTCATAGGTTGAATTTACAATGTCATCTCGTGTCATATCCTTTGTTTCATAGCTAAGCATATGTTTCCACGAAGGCTGGGTAATCGCCTTGCGGTGGTCCTCAAGTGTGTGGCAGAACTTTTTATAGCCATGGAGTTCTGGATTTTCAAACGCTGGGCTTGCAGGATCTAGGAACGGTGCAAGTGGTGCGACGAAGTAGAATATCCGTTTGTCTTGATTGCAGGCAAGATGGATTTTTTCACAGAAATCAATGTTTTCTAACACGCTGTCATAGGTCTGTCCTGGAATCCCAACCATGAAGAATAAATCGATTTTTTTACAGCTATGCTTTAAGGCAAAATTAAGCGTATCGATTACTTTAGGGTTCGTACAGTTAAATTTCCCGTTGTAGCGTCTGATTTTTTCATCGTGTGTTTCCAGGGTAATTTCAATACTATATTTCGGAACGCTATCATTCATCTGTTGAAAGAACTCTTCGTCTGCATACTGGAATAACTCAAAGACGACCTCATTTTTAAGATGAAGTTCCTTCAGCCGGCTAAAAAATTCCTTCACGTATTCACGTCCACCCTGGCGCAGGTCATGAAGGATAAAAATTGGTGCCCGGCTAAAGCGTGAAATGAATTTAATGTCCTCAACTAGTTTTTCGGGCGACCGTAAGGCAAGGGAGCTTCGGTTACAGTTTTGATCATAGGCATCCTTAGAACCGCCGCAGATGAGACAGTTTTGTGAGCAGCCTCTCGCTGTCAGTAAAGCGGTATTTGGATATTGCAGCCAGCCATTGTACGGAAGCGGGTCAAGGAAATTCCGATATTTAAAAACAGAACGGATCGCATAACGATAACCTGGAACGTCAAGGTCATCCAAATCCTTTGGTACATAAGTAAGCGGATTGCAGCCAATGTCGCTCCCTTTTTTCCAGGTTAAATTGGGAATGTCCGCATAGTGGGTATTCCCTTGTTCAATTTTATTCATCAATATCAGCATCAGCTTTTCGGTTGAATCGCCGCGCATAACAAAGTCAATGCAAGGATATTCAATTAACTCCTTATGATAATAAGTGGCAGATAGTCCGCCAAAAATCACTGGAATATCGGGATGAAGATTTTTTATAATTTTCGCCAGCTCGATACTGCCGTGTGCATGCGGAAGCCAATGAAGATCAATGCCGAAAGCCTTGGTGTTAATATTCCTTAACTTTGCTTCCACATCAAACTTATTACTCATCAGCATCCGATTAGCGATATTAATGATCTTGACCCGAAGACCGTACCTTTCAAGGTATTCTGCAATACTAGTGATTCCGATGGGGTACATTTCAAAAACAGGTGATGATGGCACAACATCACTGATGGGGCCGGCTAGCAGGGAGTTTTTTCGAAATTCATAAACACTTGGTGCATGCAAAAGCACTAAATCGTATTTCATTGATTCCACCTCAAGTAGATTAGTTTGGATGAGCAACTTCTCTCTCTATGTATGATACTTATTTCAATACAATATTTGTGAGGAATTTCACATAAGCAATTTCTGAATAGTAATAATGAAGATATTATCTATTTTGGGAATGTATGTAATTTAATCTTGTTAATTTTAGTGTACTATAATAATGGTTTAATAGAGTGACAAACGGGTGACAGAATTTGGGTGATTTTGTGTAATTGCTTTTAATACAAAGGTAGTAAAGCAGAATAATCCTTTTAGCAAATAGGAAAATTAGGTGTTTATGAAATAATATTATTACAAACCGAATACGGTTTGCCCCAGAATCGGTCAGTGTAGCTCATTGGACCGGTCTGGGTTTTTAATTTTTGCTGTAGATAAGATTGGGAAAATTTTATAGTTTTACGTTATCAGGAATAACTCTCTCGGTTGTGCAGTTAATTAATATCCATTAAACTAATAATAATTAACAGAAAATTATAATATTGGTATGTTGGGAAGAACCGATGGATATTACTGCTTGTTGCTGCTATTAATCTTTTTAAAAGACGTCCTCTCCGTATTGTATTTTTTAACCCTGCACTGCTAATTGTCAGCTTCTTTATGGCAAATTTAATTAACAAAGCAGTGTTTCCTGTTTTGCCATTATTGAGTTCAATCATTGCAAATCTAAAGAAGGAGAAGTCCAAATTAAAGGCCCTTTTTAGCATATCTTCGGAATTAAATAAAAGAATTGCTTCGCCAGATTGGTTAACCTTTCTTGCTAATAATCTACCAGAATTTATTGATGTCGATGCTTGGATTCTATGGAAAAGGGATAACAAAGAAATTGCTCAAAGCCTGTTTATAAGTGACAAAACAGTAAAAATCCATGTTAGTAATTTATTTAAGAAGCTTGGTGTTAAAAGTCGATCACAAGTAGTTCAAATGCTAATAGAAAAGGGGAATGGAATGTGAAAAGGTGGTTATCAGGCTTTCTTGCACTAGTTTTAATATATTCGCTCGTTATACCAGGTCTATCAAAAGCAAACGCAGAGGTCACATCTGCTGTCCTTGATAGTCAATTGGTCAAAGCACTAGAGAAATCTGTTGAGCCATTACAGATCATCGTAAGCTTTGATGGTCAAGGCGCTCCTACAAAAGACAATTTGAATTTGTTAAAGGGCTTAGGAATTTCCAAAGGAATTACGATGAAAGCATTACCGATTGCAGGCGTTCTCGCAACAAAGGAGCAAATTAATAAGCTTGCCGCCTCTCCCGGAGTCAAATCGATTTATTTAAATCAGAAGCTGGAATATTATAATGCGGATGCTACTAATGTAACGGGCGTGGACAAGGCGCGCACCGATGCAGAAATGCAAAAGGCAAATGGCGGCTTGCCGATAACAGGCAAAGGGGTTGGTGTCGTTATTAATGATAGCGGGGTTGACGGAACGCATAAGGACATCCAGTATGGCACCCACCTCGTTCAAAATGTCTCAGCGAGTTTAAATTTAAACGCACTGGAGCCAAGCCTACTGCCGGTTACTTACATGGAAAACGTTCCTAATACCGATTCTAATTCCGGACACGGCACCCATGTCGCCGGTATTGTTGGCGGCACAGGCGCAATGTCAAACGGAAAATATGAAGGAGTTGCTCCTGGTGCTGACCTAATCGGCTATGGTTCCGGTGCGGCCCTGTTTGTTCTCGACGGAATTGGCGGCTTTGATTATGCGATTACCCACCAAGCT
Organism: Bacillus sp. ISL-77; assembly: GCF_018613105.1. Classification (NCBI taxonomy): domain Bacteria; kingdom Bacillati; phylum Bacillota; class Bacilli; order Caryophanales; family Bacillaceae; genus Bacillus; species Bacillus sp. ISL-77. The sequence continues at coordinate 37,113 of NZ_JAGGQY010000043.1, read as the reverse complement.
CAATATAATATTCGTGTCATTACAAACTCCTGGGGTTCTTCAGGTGATTTTGACCCGAACGATCCTATTAATCTAGCAAGTAAAGCAGCCTATGACCGCGGTATCACGGTTCTATTTGCTGCTGGAAATGAAGGCCCTGGCGAAAACACCCACAATCCATACGCCAAAGCTCCTTGGGTCATCTCAGTCGCTGCCGGTGAAAAGAATGGCTCGCTGGCAGATTTCTCTTCAAGAGGAACAAAAGGGGTCGGCGGCACATTTGAAATAGATGGTACGACGTGGACATGGAAGGATGAACCAAGCGTTACGGCTCCAGGTGTCGATATTATCTCAACACGCGTACTTGCGCCAGTTTCTAGCCTCGGTGCAACTAGTGATGCTGAACTGATTGAACCGGCCTACCTGCCGTTTTATACAACGATGAGCGGTACATCAATGGCAACACCGCATGTTGCCGGGATTGTGGCTCTTCTACTTGAAGCCAAGCCAACGCTAACACCTGATGAAATCAAGAAGGTTTTACAGGATACGGCTACAAATATGCCTGGTTACGAGACATGGGAAGTTGGAACAGGCTATGTTAATGCCTATGATGCATTAGATGCTGTCCTGTTTGGAAACACATACGGAAAGACAGTAAACGCTAATCAAAAATTTAATAGCAATGTCAATTCAACAGTCGAACGTTCCTCCTTTCATGTAGACTATAATCCATTGCTTTCATCTTCAAACAGTTACTCTTTTAAAGTACCAGATGGAGTATCCCAATTGTCAGCGAGAATTAATGCTTATGGCTTACTGAGTCAAACAGGAAATCCATTAAACCTTATATTAGTTGCTCCAGACGGCACGGAATACAGTTCAGGGATTAGTTTATTGTTCACACTTTACCCTGATCGAACTGCAACCGTCAATTCACCTAAGGCTGGGACATGGCAGGTTAAAATCGATGGCCTTCACTATAATAAAGCAAATCCAGTCGGTATTGGATTACCTGAAACGATTGATGGGACTCTCTCCTTTTCAAAGGTTAGCGGTTTTTCAGGCCTAAATGATATTGCAGGAAATCCAGCAGCATCAGCTATTCAAATGGCTGTAGGTGAAAAGCTTGTTGACGGCTATTCTGATGGTAATTTTAAGCCTAATCAATATTTATTACGTAAAGAATTAGCCCACTATTTAGTCATGGGGGCAGGAATTCGCCAAAGTCAGGCCCCTACGGTGAAGGATGTTCAGGCAGTAGACCTGCCATTTGCCAAAGCAGTGTTATCAAAAGGTGCTGCTATCCGCGATGGGTTCCAGACTTACAGCGGCGTTATGCAGCTCAATTCCTCCGGTAATTTTAATCCAAACGGTGAGGTGAGCCGCGCGGAGCTAGCCTACTCGCTAATTCAAGCGCTTGGTCTAGAGAAGCAGGTACAGGAGATTACTGAAGATGTAACCGTTCAGTATAAAGATGAGCGGATTTCAGTTAAGGATAGTGGCTCTATTCCGGCTTCGCTTAAAGGATATGTCCAATTAGCACTTGACCTCAATATTCTTAATGCTAATTTTGCAGTAAAACAAGGACCATATGATCTAGTACCAACTGTTGAAGCTAGTTTTGAGCCAAATAAGAAAGTAACTAGAGGTGATTATGCTGTTGCGACCACCCGATACTACCAGGCATGGTTTCAGTAATTTTTTATTAGTAGGGAGAGCCTTTTAACAGGCTCTCCTTCTTACTTTTGCTAGTTTATTTGCTAATCCGTTTAGACCTAGTTTTTTGATATAATGCCTTTATAAAAATTGTTTTAAAGGATGGTTATAATGGCACAAGTAAAAACCAATGCAATGCGCATTCTTGATGCAAAAAAAGTTCGCTATGAAATGCATACATACGATAATAAAGACGGGAAAATCGATGGTGTGTCTGTTGCTGAGAAAATAGGCAAGGACCCAAAGGAAGTCTATAAGACGCTGGTTTCACAGGGCGCGAGTAAGAACGTATATGTTTTCGTCATTCCCGTGGCTGAGGAATTGGATTTAAAAAAGGCTGCCAAAGCCGCTGGTGAAAAGAATATTGAAATGCTTCCGGTAAAGGATATTCAGAAATGGACTGGTTATATCCGCGGCGGCTGCTCACCGATTGGCATGAAAAAAGAATATAAGACCTTTATGGATGAAAGCTGTAGGTCGATCGATTCAATCATTGTAAGTGGCGGGAAAATTGGGGTTCAAATCGTATTAGACCCTGTTCTATTGCAAGAGGTCACAAAAGCTGACATTGTCCCCATCATTAAGTAAGATTTTTTCCCTAGGCACTCACCTATAAAAGACAATCGCATAAGATAGGGTGAAATTGAATTTATCTTACGATTGTCACTATAAAAGGGAGTGTTGATGAGTGGCAGGGAAAATCAAAAATTACTTTGCAGGCGGGAATACAGCGAGAGGCTTTCATAATTTATATGACTCCAATCTTCAAGGTCTCGACCGGTTATTTATTTTAAAAGGCGGTCCAGGAACAGGTAAATCCTCATTAATGAAAAAAATCGGTAATGAGTGGTTTGAAAAGGGCTATGATATTGAATTTTTACATTGTTCTTCTGATAACAATTCCATTGATGGAGTGTTGATCCCAGCGTTAAAGGTGGGAATTGTCGATGGTACCGCTCCGCATGTGATTGAACCGAAAGCACCTGGAGCGGTTGACGAATACATTAACCTTGGTGAAGCCTGGGATGCCCGTGCGCTGGCCATCCATAAAAATACGATCCTGAAGTTAACCAATCAGATTAGTCAGTCCTTTCATAAGGCGTATGATACCTATAAAGAAGCGCTGGATATCCACGATGATTGGGAAAATATTTATATCAACAGCATGGATTTTAAGAAAGCCGATCAATTAACCAATAAATTAATTGACACCTTTTTTGGAAAAATGAAGCTCAGTAAAAAATCTGATATCCGCCACCGCTTTTTAGGTGCTGCTACGCCAAAAGGGCCGGTAGACTATGTCCCGAATCTAACCGAAGAAATTCCAAAACGTTATTTCATTAAAGGGCGTCCGGGTTCTGGGAAATCAACGATGCTGAAGAAGCTTGCCGCAGCGGCCGAAGTAAGAGGGGTCGATGTAGAAGTCTATCATTGCGGATTTGACCCGCACAGCCTTGATATGGTGATTTTCAGGGAACTGGGCATTGCTATCTTTGATAGTACCGCACCACATGAATATTTCCCAAGCAGAGATGGGGATGAAATCATTGATATGTATGAATTACTGATTGCATCCGGGACTGATGAAATTTTTGCAGATATCATCACTAAAATCTCGACCAATTACAAAAATAAAATGCTTGAGGCTACTTCTTATTTGGCCAAGGCAAAGGAACTTCATGATGAGTTAGAGGAAATTTATATTGCCGCCATGGATTTTTCAGTCGTCGAACGGATCCAGGGTAAAATTGCGGAGGAAATCAGGGAGTTAGCAGCGAGCAAGGTAGAATAACCAAACGTTCGAATATCACTAATATATATTAATAGCTTTTCACCAAATTAGGCGGGGCGCATACATTAGAGGGAATATAAATAGAAGGGGACTAAAGCCTTGGATCACTTCAATTACCCTCAGGGTCACGGTATTATGCCTAATTTTTCTTATGAAAACAACCTGCGGCAATCACCGCCGCATGGTGGAGGACATCAACCGCCGTCGCATGGTGGAGGATATCAACCGCCGTCGCATGGTGGAGGACATCAACCGCCGTCGCATGGTGGAGGGCATCAACCACCGTCGCACGGTGGAGGGCATCAACCACCGCCGCACGGTGGAGGGCATCAACCACCGCCGCATGGAGGAGGACATCATCCACCGTCGCACGGTGGAGGGCATCAACCACCGCCGCATGGAGGAGGACATCATCCACCGCCGCACGGTGGAGGGCACCACCCGCCGCCGCACGGGGGAGGACATCATCCACCATTTGGAGGTGGCCCGCATTATGGAGGTGCCCCGACTGCACCGCCGCCAACCTACATCCCTCATGAAACAGCTGGATTATATGCGGTTGACCCAGGTGGAATTAGGCACTGTCTGTACCGTTATACCTATGTTTGGTTGAATAATGGAAGAAGCTTCTGGTATTATCCAACCTATGTAGGCAGAACCTCGATCGCCGGGTATCGCTGGCGCGGATACCACTGGGAATATTACGGAATGGATTTAAACAGAATCCGTTCATTTAGTTGTCACTAAGTAAGAAAGAACTGTCCTGAAATGGGGCAGTTCTTTCTTTTGGTGCCATTCAAATGAACGGTCTTCTGAAGATGTTTCGGGTGCATTTATTTTTTTATGGGTTTGGATTCGTTTTGCTTTTTTGCCCCTTGTTACGTTTATTGCCCTTACTGTTATCACCGCTCACAAACTCGCTGGCAAATTCAGCCTCCGCATTCCCTGCTTGCGGGGAGTTTTGATTGTTGCTGCCCTTGTTGTATTTCTTGGTCATGGTAATATCCCTCCTTTTCTACTATGGTTTAGTTTGGTTTCAGGAAAGTGGTTTATTCGAAAAAAATAAAGGAAATATTGGGAGGTAAGAGAATTACTATTGATTTAATGGGTATTTTTTTTGAAAGGGTGGAATTGGATGTCGCCAAATATTGCGGTGTTAACACAACTATTTGAAGAAAATCGCAATGAAGCAAATGCCGAACCGATGAAGAAATATATGAAAGATCATTTCCCCTTCTTGGGCATCAAGAAACCACAGCGCAGTGTGCAGGAAAAGCAATTTTTTCAAGAGACAGGGATCTTAAAAGAGCCGTTTAACCAAGATTTGATTCGAGAACTTTGGGAGAAGGAAGAACGAGAATACCAATATACAGCATTGGTTTATATGGAAAAGTCGTTGAATAAGCTCGAGAAAACGGATTTGCCATTTATGGAGGAACTGATTACAACCAAGTCTTGGTGGGATACGGTTGATACGATTGCTCCCAAGCCGGTTGGAAAAATTGCCGAGAAATTCCCTGAAGTGGTGGCTGAAACAATTAATGGCTGGGCCATTGATGATAATCTATGGCTGCGAAGAGCGGCACTGCTTTTTCAATTAAAATATAAGGGAAAAACGAATGAAGAATTGCTTTATCAATACATACAGCAAAATGCGGACAGTAAGGAATTTTTTATCCAAAAGGCAATTGGCTGGGTGTTACGGGAATATTCGAAGACAAATCCCGCCTCTGTAAAGGGATTTATTGAAGGAACAAAGTTAGCACCGTTAAGTGTTCGCGAAGGAAGTAAGTATTTAGCATGAGCATAAGGGAGATAATGTTTTGGTAATCATGTTAAAATGGCAATAATGAAAATGGATAGAGGGTGGACAACATGATTAAATGTATTGCATCAGACATGGATGGAACATTATTGAATTCGAGTCAATTAATCAGCGAGGAAAATAAGGAAGCGATCGTAAAAGCACAAGCGCAAGGAATTGAATTTGTGGTCGCAACGGGAAGATCGTATCAAGAAGCAACTTACGTCCTAGCTCAAGCTGGCATAACTTGCCCGGTTATATGTGCGAATGGCGCAGAGGTACGCTCCAAGGAAGGAGTCGTTCTTTCAGCCACACCAATTAGCAAACAAATGGCAAGAGAGGTAGCGGCAAGGCTAAGGGAAAAGGATGTTTATTTCGAAGTATACACAAACAAAGGTGCCTTCACGATGGATGCCGACAAGGCGATATCCATTCTCGTTGACATCATTATGAGTGCCAATCCCGAAGTAAATCGAGAAGAGATTACAGAGGCTGCTGGGGCTAGATTGCGTGATGGCCTAATACATAAGATCGAAGATTATGAACTTTTATTTGCCGATGAAAACTACCAAATCTATAAATTACTTGCCTTCTCCTTTGATGCAGACCGACTGGAGTCAGCAAACGAGTCCATTTCAGAGCTAGAAGGAATCGTCGTTTCAACGTCTGGCCATGATAATTTAGAAATTACCAATACACAGGCTCAAAAGGGGATTGCCCTGGAGTCGTTTGTGAAATTAAAAGGGATTGATTTAGCGGAAACCATGGCGATTGGCGATAATTATAATGATGTTTCCATGCTTGAAAAAGCAGGAAGATCGGTCGCAATGGGGAATGCCGATTATTACATAAAGTCTCTTTGTGATGTGATTACGGTTACGAATGAAGAAAGTGGCGTAGGGAAGGCAATTCTTGAGGTAATTTAAGAAAGGTAGGAGTAAATGAATAAAGCGTGTTCTATTTTACTAATGATGGTTGTCATGTTTTCGGGCTGTTCTCTTTTTGAAAAAAAGGACGACAGGATCCAAGAGGAAGAGGTCGTTGTGAATCAGCCAAATATAGAAGTTTTGGCTGAAAAATTGCAAGTGCCTTGGTCAATTGATCGGGTGAATCAATCTTTATACATCAGTGAACGAACCGGAAATATCGTTAAGATTGAAAATGGTAAAATAGAACGCCAGCCAGTTCGTTTAGAAAAGCCGCTTGCCAAGGCGGCTGAAGCGGGGCTGCTAGGCTTTGTTCTTGATCCTCAGTTTCTAGATAATCACAAGGCTTACGCCTATTATACCTATAGTGATGATGGCAAGGGGCAATTTAATCGGATGATTGTCCTAAGGACGAACGGTTCTGTGTGGTCCGAGGAGAAAATCCTGCTTGATCGGATTCCGAGTGCTGCCTATCATCACGGCGGCAGGCTGAAAATCGGTCCGGATGGGATGCTGTACATCACCACAGGTGATGCGACCACTCCGGAAACGGCTCAGAACTTGAAAACGTTAAATGGGAAAATTTTACGAATGAAGTTAGATGGAACGATTCCAGCGGGCAATCCTTTTCCAAACTCATATGTCTACAGTTATGGCCATCGCAATCCGCAGGGATTAGTGTGGGTTGGCGGGACTTTATATGCTAGTGAGCATGGGCCATCCGCTCATGATGAAATCAATCGGATTACCCCAGGGGAGAATTATGGCTGGCCGGTAATTCAAGGCGCGGAACAGCAAGCGGGGATGGTAACCCCATTGTATCAGTCCGGTGATGAAACGTGGGCACCGTCCGGGCTGGCTGCGGCGAATGGGAAGCTTTTTGCAGCAACATTAAGAGGCAATGCCGTCCGCGAATTTGGATTGCGTCAGAAGATTACCAAACCCGTCATTACAAGTCTGGGGCGAATTCGTGACCTGTATGTCGACGGCGACTACCTATACTTTGTCAGCAACAACACCGACGGCAGAGGAAATCCGGACGAAAAAGACGATAAACTATATCGTGTGCTATTACGAGATTTATAAACCGAAAAGGAAAAGGGTGTCAGGCACCATGTGAAGAATTCACATGGTGCCTGACACCCTTCTTTTTCTAGAGTATCTCAATCTTTAGTGAATTCACCTGAGAAACGAGGAGTTCTTCGTATTCTTTTTGGGCTTGGTAGTAGATTTCTTGTTCGCCGGCTTTTGGGTTTTCTTTTTTGACTTTATCAATTAAGTCCTTTTGTACCTTCTGCGACATGACAATCATTCGATATTGCTGTTTTTCCGTCGCCCAAAATTTATCTGCGCCGTACTCATTGATTAGCTTTTCAGCGGATTCGAACTGATTATATTGTTCGCGCGCTTTGAGGAGGGCTGCATCCACTTCCGTCTCAGCTGCTTTATGGCCCTTTTCATCCGCCAGTAAGGCCATCGCACGGAGGCGAATAATTTGCGTTAATAATTGATTTTGATCCTCAAGTGTTTTTTCCTGAGTATCTAAATAAGCCAATTCTTCCTCTAACTGTTTACCCGTGTATTCTTTCTGCGCGCTCTCACGGTTGATTTCCAGCTGTAACTGGTTAATCAACTTATAGAAGCTGACATCTTCATTGGTAATCCATTCGCCGTTGATGATGGCGACACCTTTTGGCTTGGTCACATGTAGATCGATGACTTTCTCTGCCTTTTTGCCGTCTTTTTCTAATGTAAACGCGGCCTCATATTTACCGCCCATCGGCAGATTCACTTTGCCGGAGTAGGTCCCACTTTTGCCTTCCACAAGCTTAACATCATAGCTGCCATGGTCCATATTGGTCATCGATAATTGTGCGGCGACCTCCAGCCCTTTCACGGCCTTGTTGTTTTCGGTTACTTTTATTTCAAATGGCATCGCTGTGTCCTTGACGAAATAAAGGTCCTTCGTGACAGTTACCTTATAGTCAGGGGCGGAACTGCATCCCGTGATTAAGGCAATCAGCAGAAGGAAGCCAAAGATGATCCGTGTCTTCATGAACTGATTCCTCCTAAATTATGAGTTTGTAAAAATTCATCTACTGTAAACTTTTCCATTTTTCCATTGTCCAAATAGGCGACAGAGGTGCAAATCTGCTTGATTTCATCGAGATGGTGGGAGGACAGCAGAATCGTTTTATCATGAAGGGAACCAAGGACCTCCAAAATTTCTTTTCTTCCGAGCGGGTCGATGCCGCTCGTCGGTTCATCCAGAATGAGCAGGCTTGAATCCTGATAAAGGGTGATTGCTAAACCAAGGCGCTGCAGCATCCCTTTGGAATATTTCTTCACTTGAACATCACGGTCATCCCACAAGCTGACCGAGCGAAGCACCTGCTCGATCCGTTCCTGGTTGGCCGTCTTTGTCACAGCTTCTGCAAAGAAGGTGATATTTTCAAGACCGGTCAGCATCGGATATAGCATGAATTTTTCCGGCAAATAAGCAATCGTCTTTTTCCATTCATCATTTTTCTTGTTAACAGCAGTCCCGTTAATCAAAATTTCCCCTTGCTTCACTGGCAGTAACCCAAGCAGACTATTGATGAACGTTGATTTTCCGGCCCCATTTCGGCCAACAAGGGCACATATTTCGTTTGGGTTAATGTCTAGATTGATGGAATCTAAGACATTTTTTTTTCCAAACGATTGGTTTAAATTCGTTACTTTGATCATTCGTACCCCTCCTTACGGTTGAAAACAATCGCTGTTAAAAACGAAGTGATAAGCCAGAACAACAGATTTCCGAGCAGGAAGAATGCAGGTTTTGTCCACATAAATGCTTGTAAGAGCCTTGACATATGGCCAAAGGAATATACCCCCGTGCCTGTTTCTAGAAACATTCGAATCGCTTGAAGCGGATTTAAAAAGTAGACGGAAGAAAATAGTTTCACATTTTCATGGGTGACATCAGGTAAGAACGACAGCAAAATAAAATCATGTAAGAAGAAAAAGTAAAACCAGACGAAGATCGTAAACCCTAAAATCTGCATCCGCGAGCGGCTAAAACTACCGATGGCCGCACCTATTTGTAGGAAGACGAGACTCATACAAACGATTGCTGCCACAAAGATAAAATAGCCCTTTATATCGAGTTGGAAATTAAATTTTAATAGGAACAAATAGATGAAAAACCACGTAATCAGCGGGACAAGGACGATTGCATAAAGCCCAAGGCTTTTTTAATTAGGAAGCTTCCGAAAGAGTCTGTCTTTGTCAGCAGCATGATCAATGTTTTTTGTTCCTTTTCTTGAAAAATCGAGAAGGCCCCGATAAATAGGCATAGAATCGGAATAAAATAGATAATCGTATCAAACAAGTTGATTAAGAGCACATAAAAGCCTTTATCAAATGAAAGGGCTGAGGAACGAAATAAAATCGCAATTGAAATGAGAACAATAATGCTTAGACTTAGCCAAAGTCCTTTTCCTCTTATATTTTCCTTCCATTCCTTCCAAGTGTAATGCATAGTAGGTGTCTCCCCTTTATTAAAATCCCCACAATTAGTAAGCCGACAATAAGGAAAATAACTTTCGTATGTGTTCCATTTGACGCTGTTAATGGGTGTGGGTCATTAAACATAATGGCTTCGTTTGTAAGTGCGGCATTCATTTTTTCATATATCTTCAGGGCCGGACTTTTTAAAAATAAATAGGATAATTCTTGGTCCTCCATTAATTGATATAAAGAGGAACGATAGGTTATTGGAAAATCCCCAATGCGGTCTTGGTTTAAATCAGTGATCGGGAACGCGCTGCCCCAGTCATTCCCTTTGCCATCCTTGCTCCAGGAATTATTCTCACTATTGCCGCCAAGAGTTACCGCAGGAATCGTATTTTCGGAAATTTGGTTTAATGTAAATACTTGATCATTTGAACTCGCCCATAGTTCAATCCCGATTTGGTTTTGAACAATTTTATTGTGACGAAATTCGTTTCTTGTCGCTTGATCGATATACAAACCACGCTGGTTCATGTAAAAGGTATTATTGGCGATAAAATTATCATTGGCTTGGAGGAGTAATAGGCCAAATGATTGGTTGCCGTAGTTAACGATAAATTGATTATCCTCGAGCTTCAAATGATTGGAGTTCATAATGGCTGCGCCGCCGGTATTCATCGTGAAGGTATTTTTCTTAAAAATGTTTTCGTCGGAATACATGTAATGCAGTCCATATCTTGTGTGGCTAATATTATTTTCATAGCTGTGATTGTTGTTGGCATATTCAAAGAACATCCCGTCCCGGGTGCCTTCAATCGTATTCTTTTCAAGCAGATTATTATTTGCATAATAAACGTGAATTCCATTTCCCTGCTCGGCGACTTTGCCCTTGCCCATTCCCTTAATATGGTTTGCACGAATCGTATTATCGTGAGCCTGGCTTAAATATATGCCGTGAAAGGAGTCGCGGATGTTGATATGTTCGACAACGTTGCTGTTTGTATAAATCTTGATGGCGGCGTATTCTTCAGCAGAGTTCCGGTTCATACTTCCGTGCATTACTGTTAGATGGCTCAGCTTCACATGGGGAGCTTTAATAGAAATGACATTTCCCGTTCCGTCGCCCTTAATGACGGTTTTAGGTGAGCCAATAATCGTCATTGCTTTGTTGATGACAATATTGCCCTGATATGTTTTGTTTTCAAGCTGTAATACCGCCCCATCTTTCAGGCTGTCGATGGTTGCTTGTAAATTTTCGGCGGCCAGCTTTTTCTCAGGGCTCATCAGTAGAAATAGAGAAAAAATGAAAGATAAGAGCGCAAGTTTTTTCATTTACCTTCGTTCCTTCCATAACGGAATTAATAATAGGATAAACGCTGCTATCACCAAATATGTTCCAAGGCCAAGCAGGCTGTTGGTTTGAAAATTCGCCACTGTATTATGCCCTAATATAGGCGGTACAAATGGATCCATTTTTATTGGTGCATCAGGACTTAAATTGGTGCCAAACTTTTTCAGCGCATGTTGAAGGTCATAGACTCCTAACCCGCCGCCAATCACAAATAGGCTGATTAAGCCATATAGAACAGATTTTTTTCGTAGAAGGGCTGTTATTAGTGTTAGTGCAGCCAATCCTCCTACCAAATAGGGTAAATACGATAATTCAGGGAAGTTTTTTTCGCTGAAGTTCGCCATACCGATATAGTGGTTAAGACCATTGACAATATCGATTTCGCCCTCAAGCTTATTTGGGTAAACAATGATATTCAACCCTTCGGGATATTGCGGTGCAACAAAGACCATTTTCCACCATGGGAAAAACAATGAGAGGATAATTAAAATAGTTGAAGCAGTTATTAATAATGAAGAAACTACTGATAATTTCTTAGTTTCACCCTTCATGTTAACATCGCCTTTATTATAAAGTGGAAGCGCCTTGCTCAGCCCCGACAAGCATAAGGCAAGCCCTTCAAGAAGGCGTTTTTTGCCTTCTTAAGGGATTGACTTATGACCTCGAGGGGCTAGGCGCTGCAACTAGATTTTATCGATAATAAGATTTGTAAACAGGGATGGGTATCAATCTCTTTAATTGATACCCATCTCCAATATATTATTTCTTAGGTTTTACAAGGAAGTAACCGTTCATTTCTTGGTGGAGCGCAGAACAGAAGTTTGTACAATAAAGTGGGTAGGTTCCCGCTTTATTCGCGACAAATTCCATTGTGTTGGTTTGTCCAGGCTGAACTTCCATGTTTAAGTTATAGCTGTTGATGGCAAATCCGTGTGTAATATCCTCATCGAAATCAATATTCGTCAGATGGATGGTGACGTGATCTCCTTCATTCACTTCAATGACGTCTGGTCGTTTTGCTTTTGCATCAAAGATGAATTTCGAACGCATCGCAATACCGTATACGTCAACTTTGTTGCCATTGCGGACGATTTTCGTATCACTCTGCTTGTAAACGGCTTCCTTATTCTTGACATCCTTAGGATATACATTAATCGTTTTAATCTTATCTGCTTTAATCATTTGGGCATAGTGCGGTTCAGGGTCTACTGGTGAAGATTGGATGACCTTCATCTTACCGCTGATATCAATCAATTGCATCGACTCAGGATGGGAAGGTCCAACAGACAAGTAGCTGTCTTTAGCAATCTTGTTTAAAGCAATAATCCATTTTCCATCTGGTGCAACGGTATCACCCTCTGCGGCAACAGAGTGTCCCGGGGAATATTGAACAGGCACACGGTCTAATGTTTCACCTGTATTTGGATCCCATTTCACGATTTCAGAAGAAATGAACATCGTTGTATAGGCCATGCCTTTGTCATCAAATTGAGTGTGAAGCGGTCCTAAAGCATTTTCAGGGTTTACTTCTCTTTCCATTACTGATTTGTAATTAAGAACTGGAATCCCGTTCCGTTCACCAGCGAAGTCTTTGTTTTCGACCGCTTTAAACGCTTTTTCAAACGAGAAGACAGTCATTGTCGGTGCTAATTTTCCTGAAGCGATGAACTGCTTTCCATCTGGTGTGACGTCGACACCATGTGGTGATTTAGCGACAGGAATTAAATAAATTCCGCCTTTTTGTTTTTCAGGGAAAATCATTTTTTGACCGCCAACATTTTCGTACTTGCCTTCCTTGACCATTTTAGCAAGCTCTTTCCAGTTAAAAAGAACAATATAGTCACGGTCAGCTTGTGATGCATTAATTTCAAGATTAGTAGTCGCTTCTTCGGTATTATAAGTTGTCATTACCGCCCAATCTGCTGATTCTTTTTTACCAGCATCAGATAGGTCATAGGACCATGGCGGAAGAGCCACTTGATAAGCAATACCTAGTTTTTGATTCTTTTCATTAAAGGTTACAGCAGACATAACACCGCGGTATTGTGTGCTGAAGTCATCTAGAGATTCATACTTCTGGCCAAGCGGAACGGCGAAACGTGTTGGCAGGAACATGTACTCTGTATTTTCTGTCACGAATGCTGCACAGTGTGGGCCGGCAGTGTTCGGAACTTGAATGATATCTTTCGTCGTAAATGTTTTAAGGTCTACAACAGCGGCACGGCTGTTTCCTACATCAGTAGCAAACATATATTTTCCATCATAGTCGCCCTTTGTTTCTGAAAAGGCTGGATGGTGAAGGTCGCCCCATGTATAGTCGCCCATCATTTTTTTGGAATGCTCATCGAAACCGTAACCTGTTGCGGAATCTTGGGAGAATACAGGAATCGTTCTAATTTTTCGCATCGACGGAACCCCATAAATAAACATTTGGCCGGAGTGACCGCCAGAGGCAAATAGGTAATAATCATCCTTTTGACCGAATGGCACATACACCTTTTCTGCATCGCTCTTAGTGCTTGAAGAAGCTTCAGTATTCGTCTTTGCTGAGAAATCGGCAAAAGAGATCGTTGCTGCTACAAACCCGGCTAAGAGACCCGATGCAATCGGAATCCATTTTTTCATCTAATTACACCACCTTATTATTTTTCAGAAGCTTGTTTAAGTAGTTCTAACACTTGCTTGCGTTCTTCATCTGATAATGGATTTTTGCCAATAACGCCTGACATAACGGCAGAAGTAGGCTCCTTCAGGAATTCTTCAATCGGCTTTCCATGTTTCCCTTCCACGTTAGCAAACGCTTGGGAAAGGTCGGGTCCTACGGCACCGCCCTTAATATTTAATGCTTCAACACTGTGACAGCCAAGACAGCCCTTCTTGTTAAGGATGTTATCCTCATTAGCTGAAACGGTTGTTGCTTCCTTTGCATCCGTACTTTCTTCTTTGGCAGCAGCAGTTTCTGTAGTTTCTGTTTGTGCCACCTGAGGTTGTTTTTCGGAATCCCCCATGATCACGCCAAACACTAAGTAGCCAAGTCCAAAGCCAAGTAATGCACAGACTACAAAACTAATAATGGCTTTATTCACTTTTTTCCCTCCCTTTTTATATAAAATGAACACCTTCATCCTAATCGCTCAAGAGGGAGAAAAATGTGACCTACCTCACACCTTTTTAGTAGATTTTGAACGTTATGTGAAACCGATTGTTTCAATTGGGTTTATAACAATGAACATTTTGTGAATTTCGTCACTACATCAGCGGATGGAGTTGTTTACAATAGATGGTAAGTATTTATCAAAAGTAGAGTTCTATAAAGGGGTGGTGAGAAGGATGAATCGAGTCGATTGTTTAAAAGATCCGCATCTAGGAGTCTATCAAGAAGTAATACAAACGGATTTACTTCGAAAAATTGTTATTTTTAAGGATCTATCACAAAAGTCGCTTTCGATTATTGAAAAGAGGATTCAAACGCTGGAGTTGAAAAAAGGGGAACAGATCATTTCTGAGGCGGAGGTGGCCAAGGGGGTGTATTTTGTTCATTCAGGTGCTGTTAAGCTGACAAAACAGGATGAGAATGGCAATGAAATTATTGTCTGTGTGAAGCAAAAAGGGGATGTGTTTGCAGAGGCCTGTTTGTTTACAAAGCGGACAGAGTTTTATCCAGCGACAGCGACTATGCTCCAGGATGGAAAGATCTTCTTTTTGGATAAGTTGGAATTAGAACGGGATTTATTCAATCACCCAGAGCTGTCGATGCAAATGATCAGTTATATGAGCGATGCCTTACGGGAAATGACCTCACAATTACGAGATGTTGCCTTGCTCGATGTTTATGCGAAGACAGTGAAGACATTAGAGCGCCTGGGAAATAAATTTAATAATGGTCTAAACAGATGGGATATTGATATTCCCTTGACGATTCAAGAGTTTGCAACCGTCGTTGGCACGACGAGAGAAAGCGTAAGCCGTGTTTTTTCCAAGCTAAAAAAAGATGGGATTATTGATATGAAGTCTAGGAAGATTATTATCCGGGATTGGTGCACGCTTTGTACACTGCTGCACCGGGAATATTAACATTGAAAAAAGCCCTTCGCTATGAAGGGCTTTTCATTTGCTAATCAAATTTGTACGTCCAGAATCGTTCGTTGTTGATCCACTTCATCATTTGCGGGTCTTGATTTTTCAACTTCTCTTCCATACCAATAAACATCTGCTCGGTTTGCGACCGGTGAGCTTGGATGGCAGCCAGTTTTGTTTCTGCGACGGGGCTAATATCATTGACGATGTCTGGTTCCCCAATTTCGTCTACACAATTATTCGAAAAGGCGACACAGTGTAAGGTTGGCCGCACGGCAGCAGGCATCTTCCCAACTGCCCGAACAACCGCCGCACCGGTGGCATCGTGGTCAGGATGAACGGAATAGCCTGGATAAAAGGTAATAATAAGGGAAGGGTTGACTTCCTCAATCAAAGCTAACATTTTGTTGGCGAGTTTCTCTTCGTCTTCGAATTCAATCGTTTTATCACGGAATCCAAGCATGCGCAGGTCTTGAATGCCCAACACCCGAGCCGCTTCCTTCAATTCCTCTTTCCTAATTTTCGGCAGGTTTTCACGATTGGTAAACGGGGGATTCCCCATGTTTCGTCCCATTTCTCCTAAGGTTAAACACGCATAGGTGACAGGAGTGCCATTCTGTACATGGGTCGCAATCGTCCCGGACACACCAAATGCCTCATCATCAGGGTGCGGAAAAACGACCAAGAGGTGACGTTCTTTTTCCATAAATCATTCTCCTTTCGGGCCTTGCCTCATTATTCAAAGGGGGTGCTGGAAATCTCCAAGGCAACCGCCAGTTTTCCTGCATTATCATGACCGGCTAACAGGAGGTGATTGTCTTCGTCTATTTCGTAATGTGTAATCCCTTCTGCATAAATCCAGCCAAGGTTGATCTTCAAACCAACCCGAAACGGGCCATTCCCTGTTATTTTTCCTAATTCATAACGGACAAGCGCATTGCGGATGAATGCACCAGCGGAAAAAAATGATTGGTCGTTATGTGATGCATAGGCACCGTTTGTCGTTTCAAGGTGAATGTAGACATCTTTATTGGCAAAGCTCGTAATCGCAGCCTGTACGCCTTTCATATCAATAGGTTCCAAAGTGCAACCTCCTTTCCCTTCATAAATAGAATGATTAAGTCTAATGTCTATTTTAGTTAATAATGTAACTATCATACTAGAATCAGGAAAAAAATGCGAAATCAATGCTCGGTGCCTGACACCAAAAGATGACATCAAAAGAAAGAGCCGATCAATCGACCGGCTCTTTTCTCTATGGTTATTCAACACAATCTTCACAGTACTCTGTTTTTGAAAGTCCACTGCGGTAGGCACCATGCCAGGTTGGACCGACATATTGGTTTAGCTTGAAGCCTTGCTGGATGGCGGCTGTAATAAACTCTTTCGCGACATCGACAGCATCATAAACGGATTTCCCTTTGGCTAATTCAGCAGTAATCGCTGATGAGTAGGTACAGCCTGCTCCGTGCGTGTAGGTAGTTGCAAACTTTTCAGACTCATACAGCATAAAGTCCTTTCCATCATAAAGCAGGTCAATTGCTTTTTCTTCTGATTGGAGTTTACCGCCGCCCTTAATCAACACGAATTTTGCCCCTTGCTCGTGGATTTTTACCGCTGCTTCCTTCATTTCCGCAACAGTACGCGGAGTCTTCATTCCTGCAAGCTGTCCGGCTTCAAACAAATTGGGAGTAACCACTAGCGCGCGTGGTAAGAGAAACTCGCGCATCGCATCAGTCGTTTCTGGATTTAAGACCTCATCTTCCCCTTTGCAAACCATAACCGGATCAATGACGACACGCTCCAGTTTATTTTCATCCATTTTTCGCGCCGCTAATTCGATAATTTCAACCGTACCAAGCATGCCCGTTTTCATTGCATCAATGCCAACCGAAAGAATCGTTTCTAGTTGAGTCTCAAGGGTATCAACCGCAATCGGAAACACGTTATGGTGCCAATTGTTTTTCGGATCCATCGTTACAATCGATGTCAGCGCCGTCATTCCATAGACGCCAAGCTCCTGAAATGTTTTTAAGTCTGCTTGAATTCCTGCGCCGCCGCTGGTATCAGAGCCCGCAATCGTCATTACTTTTTTGATCGTCATATGTAGTCCTCCTTCTTAACTAAAACCTCTTACTTAGTATAGAACAATTTTATAAATTTAACAGAATTCACGCGAGGACAAGACTAGGTAAATCGATTTGGAAGCAATAGTTGACAATAAAATGACAAGTGCCTCCTTTGTACTATTTACACGGATTTAGAGTGACAATTGTTACTTCTGAAAAACTAGGTCAGAAGTACGATAGGAATAAACGTTATGTCAATGTCATTTTATGAAGTATTTCCTGAAGAGGAGAGAAAACAATGAACCATAAAGGTTGTCCCGATGAATATCCTATTTCCTTGCTTATTAACGTCTACGAAATCGCTGTTTTTCAACTGACAAAATACAACCTAGACGATTGGACCTATGGATATTTGTTTTCTGAAGGCGATGCGGTATCGCAAATTCAAGTTTGCGAAAAATGTAATGGCTATATTAAAATTATTGATATACGACAATATATTGAAAAACCATCAGCAGCCTTACTAGATTTAAACTCGATCCACTTGGATTATGTTGCACAGGAAAATGGCTATCATGCGGTGGGCGAGAAGAAAGATTTGAATTAAGAGGGTGCTCGAATGATGAAGGCAGCGGCTATTATTTTATCAGGTGGAAAATCAAGCAGGATGGGCACCAATAAAGCGCTTTTAAAAATAAACGAAAAAACCAGCATTGAGAGAATTGCCGATACGCTAAAGTTGTCCTTTAATGATATAATTCTTGTAACCAATCATCCTGAAGACTATCAATTTTTAGGATTGAAGATGGTCTCGGATTATTATCCAGATAAAGGACCGCTTGCAGGGGTTCATGCCGGCTTGCTGTCTTCCAATTATGATACGAATTTTATTGTAGCTTGTGATATGCCATTTGTTTCAGGAGAACTTGCAGAGGTGCTCGTTCAAAAATGCGGCGATTATGATGCGGTTATCCCCGTTATTAATGGAATCCAGCACCCTTTATTTGCCGTCTTCCAAAAGAGGGTGGCAGATGAGGTTGCAGATAGGATCGAAGCGGACCGTCTCCGGATGAAGCATTTGCTCGATCACTTAAACGTTTTATATGTAACAGAAAAAGACCTTCACTCAAACAGTATTGACTTAGAACGAGTCTTTTTTAATATGAATCACCCAAACGAGTATGAAGACGCCAAAAAGTGGGCTGAAGCGGATTTTCCCCGCTTTAACGGGCAGAACAAGGAAGTATAAGGGGGAAAAAGGGAACCATGCAATTTTTCAAAGTAAAAACAGTGGAAGAAACATTTGCCTTAATCGAGGAAAAAATACCGGCAACCAAGCAAACCGAAGTACGGGTGCTCGAAGAGGCGCTTCACTATATCCTCGCTGAACCAGTGATTGCACAGGAAAATGTGCCGAGTTTTGATCGTTCAACGGTGGATGGATATGCTGTTCGTGCCAAGGATACGTATGGTTCTTCCGAATCCATGCCAGGCTTCCTTACGGTTACAGGGGAAGTGAAAATGGGTGAGGTTCCAACTGCACAAGCCGGCCCAGGTAAAGCGGTCTATGTGCCAACGGGCGGGATGCTTCCGATCGGAAGTGACAGCGTTATCATGATTGAGCATTGTGAAGAGGTCGATACACTATTAAATACATACAAGCAGATTGCACCCGGAGAAAACGTGATTCGGGCTGGGGAAGATATTAAAGAAGGCGAAACGCTTCTTACGGCAGGCACGAAACTTCGTCCGCAGGAGCTAGGGGCACTCGCTTCTTTAGGGGTTACGACTGTAACGGTCTACCGCAAAGTAAAAGTCGGTTACCTTTCGTCGGGTGATGAAATTGTTCCCTATCAAACAAAAAAACTAGTAGAAGGGCAAATTCGCGATATCAACTATTTGACGATTTCAGGATCTTCGAGCGAATGGAATGTGGATGTCTTATATGGAGGCATTGTCCGTGATGATTTTGAGGAGTTTAAACAAAAGGCCCGTGAACTCTATCATCAGGTAGATTGTTTAATCCTTTCCGGCGGAAGCTCGGTCGGCGCAAAGGATTATACCACGGATGTCATCCAGTCTTTAGGCGACCCGGGAGTTTTTGTCCACGGTATTTCGATTAAGCCGGGGAAACCGACGATTCTGGCAATGGCTAATGGGAAACCAGTGATAGGACTGCCAGGTCATCCGGCCTCTGCGATGATTATCTTTAAGCTGTTTGGCGAGCAAATTTTACGAAAATTAAAGGGCGAGGACTCGCGGCGGAAACCGGAGCGTATTTTTGCTAGAATCACAAAAAATATTCCTTCCTCACCAGGACGGTCTGATTATATTCGGGTCCGTTTATTTGAAAAAGAAGGGGAATGGTGGGCTGAGCCGATTATTGGCAAGTCCGGTTTAATTACAACCTTGGTCAAAAGCGATGGAATTGTTGAGATTAGTTCAGAAAAAGAGGGAATTTCACAGGGGGAATACGTACCTGTGTTTGTCTCACGATAAGGGGGGCTAAGCAGTGAATTATAAAAACTTTAAACGAAAAATATATTTAGAAGATAAACCCCGAGCACAAGCTAGAGAGGAAATTCTCGCAGCTCATGTCCTGACCCCTGAAAAGGAAGAAATCTCAACGATTAACGCGTTGGGCCGTGTGACAGCTGAACCCATTTTTGCACGGGTCTCGATGCCGCATTACCATGCCAGCGCAATGGATGGAATTGCGGTCATGGCTGAAAATACCTATACAGCCCATGAGCAAAATCCACTTCGTCTGAAACGGGGCGAAGAATTTTGTTATGTTGATACGGGGAACGCGATCCCTTCACCGTTTAACGCCGTCATTATGATTGAGCATGTCGATTGTCTTGATGAGGAAACGATTGAAATTATCGAGCCAGCAACCCCTTGGCAGCATATTCGTCCGATTGGCGAAGACGTGGTTCAAGAGGAAATGCTTTTTCCACAAGGGCATATCATCAGGCCAGCTGATTTAGGTGTCCTATTAGCAGGACAGCAAACCGTCATTCCTGTTGCAAAAAAGCCTGTCGTGACGATTATTCCGACCGGGAATGAACTGGTTGAAGCCAATGCAGAGTTAGCACCTGGACAGATCATTGAATTTAATGGCTCTGTATTTGCTGGCTTCATTAAGGATTGGGGCGGAGAACCGAACCTCCTTCCGATTGTGAAGGACGAACCGGAAAAAATTAAAGAAGTACTTTTAGAAGCAGCTGAGACCTCTGATATCATCGTCATTAATGCGGGTTCATCAGCAGGCTCGAAGGACTACACGGTCCACATTATTGGCGAAATCGGCGAAGTCTTTACCCATGGGGTCGCCGCACGGCCAGGCAAACCTGTCATTTTAGGAAAAATAAATGGGAAGATCGTTGTCGGAGTTCCGGGCTATCCAGTCTCGGCTTATTTGGCGCTCGAGTGGTTTGTCAGACCGCTTATCTGCAAGTACCTGCAAATCCCTGAACCCAAAAGGCAGACCGTGACCGTCAAGCTAGGGCGCCGCATCGTTTCGTCCATGGGTGCGGAGGACTTCGTACGAATGAATATCGGCTATGTGAATGGACAGTTCGTTGCCAATCCGCTGACAAGAGCGGCAGGAGTGGCCATGTCGTATGTCAGGGCAGATGGCCTGTTAATCGTCCCAGCTAACATTATTGGTTACGAACAAGGGGATCTAGCCGAAGTAGAACTTATGCGTCCGCTTGAGGAAATCAAACAGGCGATTGTGTTTTGCGGCAGCCATGATTTGACGATTGACCTGTTGTCGTCACGCTTAAAACAGGTGCGGACCGACATGAAAATTGTCTCTTCCCATGTCGGCAGTATGGCAGGCATCATGGCGATTCGAAAAGGAGAGGCCCATGTAGCCGGTATTCATTTGCTTGACCCAAGTACAAAAGAATATAATATCTCCTATATAAACAAACTATTAGCCGGTCAAGACGTCGTTCTGTATCCATTTTTAAAAAGAAAGCAAGGCTGGATCCTTCCAAAGGGCAATCCGCTTGGCATTGAATCAGCGGCTGACTTAGCCCGTGTGAATGCGAATTACGTCAACCGTCAAAAAGGAGCGGGAACCCGAATCCTCTTTGATCTTTTACTCGAGGAAGGGTGCCTGACACCAGAAGATATTACCGGTTATGACCGGGAAATGTTTTCTCATTTAGCGGTAGCAGCGGAAGTGAACGGTGATGCGCACGGGGCAGGTCTCGGGATTTATCCTGCTGCAAAAGCTATGGACCTAGATTTTGTGCCTGTTGCTGATGAAGAATATGATTTGCTGATGACGAGAGGCTTTTATGAGAGCGAAAGCGGCAAGCTGCTAATGGCAATAATCCAATCGAATGCGTTTAAAGAACAAGTCGAAAAAATTGGCGGTTACCAAGTGGTCGAAAATGCAGAGCTTAAGTGCTTGGGTGTAGAGGTGTAATCAGGATGATGTATCAAATATCAAAGGAACCAATCGATATTCAAGCAGTAATTGATAAGGTGGTCCAGCGCGAAGCTGGTGCGATTACGACGTTTATCGGTACCGTTCGGGAATTAACGAAGGGTAAAAAAACGTTGTTTTTAATCTATGAAGCGTACGAAGCGATGGCTGTGAAGAAGCTCGAGCAGATTGGCCAGGAAATTGAACAGCGCTGGGAAGGTTCATGCGTTGCAATCACCCACCGGGTCGGCCGTTTAGATATAACCGATGTAGCGGTGGTCATTGCCGTCTCGACGCCGCACCGTGCTGATGCCTATGAAGCCAACCGCTATGCAATTGAACGGATCAAGGAAATCGTCCCGATCTGGAAGAAAGAGCATTGGGAAGAAGGCGAAGCATGGATGGGCAATCAGCTGGAAACCGTCGCCTACCCAAGCGGCAAGCCTGAGGAGAGTGACTTAAATGAATAAGGTACTATTTTTTGCCCATTTACGTGACGCAGTCGGCGAAGAGTTTCTTTCCGTCGATGCCAGTGGAAAAACGGTGGCAGAATTAAAAGCGGAGTTATCGGCTAAATATAACCTGCCGAAAATGGACACCGTGATGACTGCGGTCAATGAAGAATTTGCCTCGAACGATGAAGTCATTAGAGATGGTGATGAAATTGCCTTTATTCCGCCAGTAAGCGGGGGATGAGCATCAATTTGAGGGTTGATTTTTGAATGCGCAAATAAAACCCTTTGATGCGCAAATAAAACCTTTCAATCCGCAAATAAAGCTCCTCAATCCGCAAATAAAACCTTTCAATGCGCAAATAAAAAGGGGAAATTCGTAAATAGCTCGCTGATTGGCGGGTTTTCTTTTAGAAAGGGGAAAATCATGAACGAACGGTATTCACGGCAGTTCCTCTTTCCTGGGATTGGTAAAGAAGGACAAGCTAAGATTAGCCGCAAGCATATACTGATCATCGGCGCAGGGGCCTTAGGGTCAGGAAGTGCTGAGGTGTTGACCCGGGCCGGCGTTGGCAAGATTACGATAATTGACCGAGATTATGTTGAGGCCAGCAATCTGCAGCGCCAGCAGCTCTATACCGAAGAAGATGTCGCCGAGAAACTTCCGAAAGCTGCAGCGGCGGAAAAACGCTTGCGGGCGATTAACTCCGATGTGGAAGTGGTTTCGATCATCGGTGATGCCACCCCTGAATTGCTGGAGGAACTTATCCTTGGTGTCGATGTGATGATCGATGCGACGGATAATTTCGAAACCCGGATGGCGATGAATGATGTCTCACAAAAATACAAGGTCCCGTGGATCTATGGGGCCTGCGTCGGCAGCTTTGGAATGACGTTTTCAATGATCCCAGGAAAAACGCCGTGCTTAAATTGTCTGTTGCGCCAGGTTCCGCTTCAGGGGATGACCTGCGATACGGGCGGGATTATTTCTCCTGCCGTGCAAATGGTAATCGCCCATCAGACAGCGGAAGCGCTGAAGATGCTAGTCGATGATTGGGATGCGGTGCGGACTTCGTTTGTCAGCTTTGATTTATGGAGAAATCAATATACAAGCTTAAAGATGTCTAAGGCAAAGTTTGCCGGCTGCTTGTCGTGCGGCGAGGAACGGACGTATCCATATCTTGATCGTGAAAATATGACGAAAACTACGGTACTGTGCGGCCGTGATACGGTGCAAATCCGCCCTTCGACCAAAGGGGAGATATCGTTGGAGCGCCTTGCTGGACAACTTAGTACACTTGGTTATGTGGTGAAGGGAAACCCCTATTTGGTGTCGGTTGAAATGGGCGAAGAACGGATGGTTATTTTTCAAGATTGCCGTGCCCTTATTCACGGGACAAAGGATTTGACCCATGCCAAATCGATTTACCAGCGGATCTTAGGATAAGCTATGACCTGTACCTTTAGTGGTACGGGTTTTTCTTTGTCAACATTCGAGGTGTTTCACGTGAAACAATGGAGATCATGTCGAAGTTTCTGCCAATTCAGCGGGCTAATTTTTCGAAAAAAAGGTCATACTCATGTAGAATAGAAACGAGACTGAAATTTGAGGTGCTTGATAAGTGAATATATCCGTCCAAAAACTATTAACGAAAATAGAAGCAGAATTGAAGCTGGCGAAAACCAGCACGAAGGAAGAAAGCTTGCGGGAAAAAGTTTACTCTATTAAAATATTATGCGAGTTGCTGCTAGACGAAAAACCGTCACTGACAAGCGAGATTCCTGCGGCCCCAATGCCTGCAGTTCAACCTGCCATCTCGTTCCAGGCTTACCAACAGCCTGTAATGAACCAACCAATCGTTCAACAAGCACCAACATTACAGCAACCGAAAAAACTTGACATGGAAGACGAAGCAAACGGGGATTCGTTATTTGATTTTTAACAAAGGGGGAGATTTATAGATGAAAGTATTTATTATAGTAGGAGCCATCAACGCCTTTATAGCGGTTGCTTTGGGTGCCTTTGGTGCCCATGGGTTAAAAGACAAACTGGATGCACATTATTTAGATATTTGGAAAACAGGGGTCACCTATCAAATGTTCCACGCGATAGGTATATTAATGATCGGGCTGCTGATTGGTAAAGTAGCTGCCGCCAGTCCGCAATTCACCTGGTCAGGATGGTTAATGCTGGTCGGTATTATCTTTTTTAGCGGCAGTTTGTATGTTTTAAGCTTAACGAAGATTGGCGTCCTAGGGGCGATCACACCCATTGGAGGAGTATGCTTCTTAGCAGCCTGGATCCTCATGGTAATCGGTGCGGTAAAACATCTGTAATAGAAAGTAAGTCATTGGGCAACGCTCCCAATGACTTTTTTTGTCTGGAAAAATAAAACACCAATTGTGGGTCAATTGGTGTTTGTTTGAAATGATTTATCTTGGCGGGTAAGTAGCTAATGGCGGAGCGCTGCCGTATGGATATTCATACTCGATTTCCTCAGAAAATTGGACGTAATCGACGGCTACCATTGGGATAAGGTAACGGGCCCCGGTTTGTGGGTCACTTAAGATAACATGGTCTCTTCCTGCCGCTTCAATAATCCCTTTAAATTCCTTAGCATTCCATTGATTGTTCCCCTCGAATGTGGCAAAGACAGTTACCAATTTCCCTTTATTTAAGCGTAAAATATTTTCGATGTACGACTGCTCAATTGGCAGCATGCCTGGTGCTTGCGATGGCGGTGCAGATGGTGCCCCTGCTCCTGCTCCTGCCCCGGCGGGTGGAAATTGTGGGAATCCTTGTGCACCAGGTGCGGGATAAAAGCTTTGCCCGCCCCCCGGCATCCCTTGAGCTCCCTGTTGTTGCCCTGCAGCTCCAGTAAAAGGCTGATATCCCTGTGGATTGTAGTATTGATTCATCTTTTTCCCTCCTAAAAAGTGAATAAAACAAGTGGCCCAACATCCTATTAATACTCCCTTAATCCCACATATGTGCCAACGGGGGAAAATAAACTTTTTTCCCCTTGAGATTAGTGGTGTTCTTTCTTAGACTCGCTGTTTAAATAGTATGAGCACACAGGGCGAAATATGACTAGCTAATGAGGGGGAAACAGCAAAAAGGTCCCCAGCCGAAGCTGAGGACTTTTATATATTACACATGTAAGAAATTTGCCACGCGTTCTTCTTCTAGCAGGTTACCAACAAAGAACGAGCCGAATTCTCCGTATCGAGCACTTACTTCATCAAAACGCATTTCATAGACAAGCTTTTTAAATTGAAGGACATCCTCCGCAAACAAAGTAACGCCCCATTCATAATCATCAAAACCAACGGAACCAGTGATAATTTGCTTTACTTTACCAGCGTATGTACGACCAATCATTCCGTGGCTGCGCATTAAACTTTTGCGCTCTTCCATCGGCAGCATGTACCAGTTATCGTTGCCCTCGCGTTTCTTATCCATTGGATAGAAGCAGACATATTTGGTCTTAGGCAGCGTCGGGTACAGACGGGCTAAAATTTGCGGGTTTTGATATGGATCCTCACCAGCAGGTAAATAGTTACTTAACTCGACCACTGAAACATAAGAATGTGCAGGCATCGTGAATTCAGCCAATCTTGTTTTATTGAATTCGGTTTCAATTTGGTTTAGTTCTTCCATTGTTGGACGCAGAATCATCATCATAAAATCTGCCTTTTGACCAACAATTGTATATAAAGCATGGCTGCCTTCTTTACGTTCCTGTGTAGCATTCCACTTCTCAACGAGACTTAAAAACTCGTGGATCGCTGCCTGGCGCTCATCACTAGGGAGCATTTTCCAAGTTGTCCAATCAACGGTACGGAAATCATGGAGGCAATACCAGCCATCAAGCGTTACTGCTGCTTCACTCATTATAATCACTCCTAAATAATCATTCTTCTTATTTACATTCATTACTATATCATAGTTTGACCCAGTGACGCGCGAATAAACCTTTCTAAATAGGCAAATGGATATTTTTATGGGAAAAAGTAAATTCTAAAACCTAGAGTGTAATTTTTTGAAAAGATAAACTTTTAGCTGGTGTGAGTGATATCCTTGAAATTTAAAAAAGGTTAAGTATGCTAATTAGGTAGGTTTATTAAGGGAGGATTTTAGTCGTGAGTGATTTATTTGAAGGATTAAAGCAAAAAGTTTCTGGACGTGATTTGAGAATCGTTTTTCCAGAAGGATTAGACGAACGGATTGTCAGAGCTGCAGGTCGTTTGGCTTCAGAAAAATTAATGACACCGATCTTGATTGGCAACATCGAACAGGTTCAGGCCAAAGCGGCAGAGGTTGGCGTATCGCTCGACGATGCGGAAATTTATGACCCTGCGAGCTATGCGGGCATGGACGAGTTGGTGGCTGCGTTTGTGGACCGCCGCAAAGGGAAAGTAACCGAAGAGAATGCCCGGAAAATTTTGCTCGATGGAAACTATTTCGGCACGATGCTTGTTTATTTAAATAAAGCACACGGCCTTGTCAGCGGTGCGGCCCACTCCACAGCGGATACGGTGCGCCCTGCGTTACAGATTATCAAGACAAAAGAAGGCGTCAAGAAAACGTCGGGTGTGTTCATCATGGTTCGTGAGGATGAAAAGTATGTGTTCGCCGATTGTGCAATTAATATTGCACCAGACAGCAATGATTTAGCTGAAATTGCGATTGAAAGCTCGAAGACAGCCAATATGTTTGATATCGAACCGCGCATTGCGATGCTCAGTTTTTCGACGAAGGGTTCAGCAAAATCACCGGAAACGGAACGAGTGGCAGCGGCAGTAGAAGAAGCCAAGCGTCGTGACCCATCACTTGTCTTGGACGGAGAATTTCAGTTTGATGCAGCGTTTGTTCCGTCTGTTGCAAAAAGTAAGGCACCGAATTCACCGCTGCAAGGGGATGCGAATGTGTTCATTTTCCCTAGCCTTGAAGCAGGAAATATTGGCTATAAAATTGCACAGCGCTTAGGCGGCTTTGAAGCGGTCGGACCGATTTTACAGGGCTTAAATGCACCAGTAAACGATCTATCACGCGGTTGTAATGAAGAAGACGTCTACAAACTGGCGTTAATTACAGCGGCGCAAGGATTATAAGAGGTTTGAGAAGGGCTTGTCCACGGGTGGTGGGCTGGCTTTTTTTAGTGATTGTAAATACTTTATTGATAAAAGAAGAGCGCTGCATTTACCGAAAAGAGTGAAAAAGAGCGTTAACGGTAAATGAAAAAGGGTTACATTTACCGAAGAGAGAAAAAAAGAGCGTTAACGGTAAATGAAAGAGGGTTACATTTACCGAAGAGAGTGAAAAAGAGCGTTAACGGTAAATGAAAAAGGGTTACATTTACCGAAGAGAGAAAAAAAGAGCGTTAACGGTAAATGAAAGAGGGTTACATTTACCGAAGAGAGAAAAAAAGAGCGTTAACGGTAAATGAAAAAGGGTTACATTTACCGAAAGGAGAAAAAAATAGCTCTAACGGTAAATGAAAAGCCGCTTTAGTGACCGAACGAGGTCCAATCTGTTTTATTTTGCTTCTTTTTGTTAAAATAAGTCTATCAAATCAGTAAGGAGTTACTCATATGGAAGGGTTACTACGTCAACCGCAATGGCGAATCATCGATCAATCCGCTGTTGGCATTCATTTTCAAGCATTACAATCATTTGGAACGGATGATACCCTGTGTGCATCGGTCGGATCGGGGCAGGCACCGGCAACCGCACGGACATGGGTCCACCACAATACCATCGTCCTCGGTATCCAGGATACCAAATTGCCATTTTTACAAGCAGGCATTCAATTTATACAGGAGCAAGGCTATCAATCAATTGTTAGAAATTCCGGCGGCCTCGCTGTCGTCCTGGATGAAGGCGTCCTCAATATCTCGTTAATTTTTCCAGAGGCGGAAAAAGGGATTGATATTAATCGCGGCTATGAGACGATGTGGCAGCTCATTCAAAACATGTTTGCGGACTTCCCGCACCAGATTGAGGCCAGGGAAATTATCGGCTCATATTGCCCAGGAAGTTACGACCTGAGTATCGATGGGAAAAAGTTTGCCGGTATCTCTCAGCGCCGCCTTAAAAAAGGGGTTGCCGTTCAGATCTATCTTTGTGTGAATGGCAGCGGCCAAAAACGGGCCGAGCTGGTCAGGCAATTTTACAAACTAGCAAAACAAGAGGAAGAAACAAAATTTGCCTATCCGGAAATTGTCCCTTCTGTCATGGCATCACTTGCGGAATTGCTCGGGACCGATTTGACTATCGGCGATGTAATGCTCCGTCTATTAAACCAGTTAAAGGAAAATAGTGAATTTTTATATGCTGGGCCATTGAATGACTATGAGCTGGCGTTATTTCCCGGTTATTATCAAAGGGTCATTGATCGTAATGAAAAAATCGCCGCCATGTAAAAAGCCGCAAATCCCACCCGAGTGGAATTGCGGCTTTTTTTCAAAGAGATGTTGCGCGTTTGCTCTTCTCCCTATTCTCTATTTATTCTGCTACTTTTTCAAGATTCCCGTTACGGTCCATTTTGAATTTAGTCGCTGGTCTTTCTTCTTCTTCAAATAAAACAAGCTTGCGGGCGCGGTTCATAATCTTCATTAAGGTCTCGTAATCTTCCTGAATTGTTTCGGTATTCTGCTCAAGCCCCGCGATTTTTGCTGACATTTCTTCATTGTGACGCCTTACCTCAGCCAGCTCTCTTTTCAATCTTTCATTCTCACTTTTTAATGCTTCATTTTGCAGATTGGCATGATGAAAGTTTTGCAAATAAGTAATGACGGAATCAAGCGAAAGCCCTGTGGTATTTGCCTGCCGGTACGTTTGGACGGATGGTTGAACGGGTGCCTGTGCTTGAACTGGCGCTTGTGTTTGGACGGAAGCAGCAGGCTTTACATAAGTTTCTTCTGCCATTTCTGCCGTCATATCTGGCAGTTCAAACGAAGTTTCGAGCGGCATTTCAACTTCCATTGGCATCGTTTCAAACTCCGGTGTTCCCGTGAGCGGCGGACTATACAGCAGCTTCTTCTTGCCGCCCTGATCTTTTCCTAAAACTCGTTGTCTTTGTTTCCGTTGCTTTTTGGCTAACTGCAATGCCTTTTCATAGCGGTGACGGACGACAGCGTTCCATCTGAACCCACACGCGGCAGAAGTACGATTCAGTTTATCGCCCACTTCTTCAAAAGCGTTCAGCTGGGTACTTCCTTCTCTTACATGCCTAAGGACAGTCTCGGCTAAAAGCAAATCATTCTCATCTGTCCATGCATCTTGACGAACTTTCATATTTTCAACTCCCTATTATAGTTTTTTTGATGAACCCGCCAATGTATCTTGACGAGTTTTTAAAAGTTCTAGTCTTAGGATGGACAAGTTTATGAGCCTTTATACCAAAATGGTTGCAAGGATAGTAGATTTTTTTCGCGAGTTTAGTAAAGATTGCAACTTGCAATCGAAAACAAGAAAATGTAAAATACCATAGGAGTTAATCGGTTGTTTTAAGTAATCCATACTGGATAAAATATAGATAGAGAGTGACAAAAGAAAGGGTTGTAACAAATGTCCAATGAATTTCGCGTTTGTGATGATTGTCAGGCCGTGAATTTGAAGACATTAATCCCTCGGTTGAAAGAACTGGATCCGGATGCTGAAGTGAAAATTGGCTGCCAATCCTATTGCGGACCAGGCCGGAAAAAGACCTTTGCCTTCGTTAATAACCGCCCGGTTGCCGCATTAACGGAAGAGGAATTAATGGAAAAAGTGAATAAAAAGATAAAATAGTCACCTTTGTCAAATAAACTTAGGTGATTTTTTTTCTCATCAATGTCGAAAAATCCTGTAGAATTTTGCTGAAAACTGGGTGGTTTTTGGGATATAATAGGAAATATATAGGCGAAGGGCTCTGGAAGCCCTACGCGCCAGGAACTAGTATACGAGGAAGAGGGAAGTCTATGGCATATTCGGCGGAAAAGCTAAGTGAAGAAAAAGTATTTAAAGACCCCGTCCACCGCTACGTCCATGTACGTGACCTGGCCATCTGGGATTTAATTGGCACAAAAGAGTTTCAGCGCTTGCGGCGCATCAAACAGCTCGGAACCACTTTTTTAACCTTTCACGGCGCAGAGCACAGCCGCTTCAACCATTCACTAGGTGTCTATGAAATTGTCCGCCGTATCATTGATGATGTGTTTGCGGGAAGGCCGGAATGGAACGATGACGAACGCCTGTTGACCCTATGCGCGGCCCTGCTCCATGACCTCGGCCACGGACCGTTTTCTCATTCCTTTGAAAAAGTGTTTGATTTCGATCATGAGGAGTTCACCCGGAAGATTATTTTAGGAGATACCGAAGTGAATAAGGTACTGTTGAAGATTGGTAAAGATTTTCCTGAAAAAGTAGCAGAAGTGATCGCGAAAACTTCAGAGAAAAAGCTAGTGGTCAGCCTTATTTCCAGTCAAATTGATGCCGACCGGATGGATTATTTGCAGCGAGATGCCTATTTTACGGGTGTCAGCTATGGTCAGTTTGATATGGAACGGATCCTGCGGGTGATGAGGCCGCGCGAGGATCAAGTGGTGATCAAAAAAAGCGGGATGCATGCAGTGGAAGATTATATAATGAGCCGCTACCAGATGTATTGGCAGGTCTATTTTCATCCGGTGTCGCGCAGTGCGGAGGTTATTTTGACAAAAATTCTCCACCGCGCCAAGCAATTATTTGAAGAAAACTATTCTTTTAAATATGAACCGATCCACTTTACTTCGATCTTCAATGAAAAAGTAACCTTAGAAGACTATTTAAAATTAGATGAATCCGTGATTTTATATTATTTTCAAATTTGGCAAGAGGAAACTGACCCAATTATAAGTGACCTCTGCCGGCGGTTTGTGAATCGCAATCTATTTAAGTATGCCGAATTTGATCCTGCGAAAGAATACAAAAAGCTCGCCGAATTAGGTTCCTTATTCAAAAAGGCAGGGATTGATCCTGAATACTATTTAGTTGTCGATTCCTCGTCGGATTTGCCGTATGATTTCTACCGTCCTGGAGAGGAAGAGGAACGGCTGCCGATTCATTTGTTGATGCATAATGGGGAACTGAAGGAGCTTTCTAGAGAGTCAGAGATCGTTGATGCGATCTCGGGGAAAAGAAGAACGGATCACAAGCTCTATTACCCGGCTGATTTCCTAGAGGATGACTCGTCCAAAAAGAATGTCAAAAAGCAAATCCGTGCCCTTTTAGAGCTATAGAACGATTGGTGCCTGACACCCAATATTGATCTGTTGAGATGGAGTAGGAGATGACGAACGTTGTTAAATGATCACGCGAAGCTGATGCAGGCGGTTATGGTTTCCGGTGAAATTATCGGACGAAAAAAGCTGCAAAAGATGATATATATTGCCAAAAAGGTGGCATTCCCTTTTCATGAGCGGTTCCAGTTTCATTTTTATGGCCCCTACTCAGAGGAATTGACGTTACGGGTCGAAGAGCTATGTAATATGGGATTTCTCAATGAGGTGAAGGAGAAAAAGGGCGGTTATTTTCAGTATCGCTATACATTGACGGAGCCGGGAAAAGAATTTTTAAGTGTGAATGAGGTTGAGATGCCGTTTTTGCAGGATTGCCTGGTGGATATGAATGAGCAGAATGCTAGATTCTTGGAGTTAGTTTCCACGATTTTATATTTTGATAATCTTTCAAAAGAAGAAGTATCGAACAAGGTGTTTACATTAAAAGCAAGTCAGCGCTATACGGAAGCGGAAATCGATGAGGCCTATCAATATATCGAATCCTTAAAAGGTAAAATTCAATAAGTTATGTTAAACAACGCTTGGACAGCTGCGTGCACGGGGGTCCGGGGGGTGTTTTTTGAGTCCTTCGGAAGAACCTTACGAAGGACATTTCACCTGTTCACTTTTGAGGTTTTGTCCATCGTCACCGGTCCGAACCAAAAAGGTGTCAGGCACCATGTGAGATTTTCACATGGTGCCTGACACCGCTATCTTTATTGGTCGCTTTTTCTGACGCCGGCAATTCCAAGATTGCTTTTGCTCATTTCATCGATCATTACGTGGATGGCTTCTTTGGGTGCGCCTGTTGTTTCGCTGACTGCGTCAGTTACTCTTGAAACAAGTTCACGCTTCTGTTCATCGGTACGTCCTTCAAGCATTTTTACGGTAACATATGGCATGTTTTTTTCCTCCTATATAACGCTTTCGCTTTTCTATTTTAGTTTTCCATAATTCGACGAAAAGTGCAATAATAGATGACGCTTTTGATTTTCTTTTTATAAACGGTTTCATGTATACTAAAAGGAATATAGTTTAGATAGAAAAACGGAGTTTGTGCACCATACAAAGTGTGCCATCCGTTAGAGATGGAAGGAGATACGCGTTGGAAAATTTTCTTGCCTATCCACTTAGCATGATTCCCTATTTGGCAATAACTCTGATGATTGCCTTTACGTTTCACGAA
Source organism: Bacillus sp. ISL-77 (assembly GCF_018613105.1). NCBI lineage: Bacteria > Bacillati > Bacillota > Bacilli > Caryophanales > Bacillaceae > Bacillus > Bacillus sp. ISL-77. The sequence goes on along the minus strand of NZ_JAGGQY010000043.1, from coordinate 4,516 downwards.
TTTGCTCACGCGTTTGTTGCCTATAAATTCGGGGACATGACGGCAAAAAACCAAGGACGCTTGACGCTGAATCCACTCAAGCACCTGGATCCGATTGGAACGATTTTAATTTTCATTGCCGGCTTTGGCTGGGCTCGTCCGGTTCCGGTTAATCGCTTTTTCTTTAAAAAGCCTCGCCTGGCAGGAATTCTCGTTTCCATTGCAGGGCCGCTCAGCAATCTTATTTTAGCTTCGTTAGGCTTCATTGTTGCGTTTGGATTAAACCGATCCGGGGTCATCGCACCAGATAGTTTCTATGATTTCCTCGAAATATTTATCCGGCTTAATATTGTTCTATTTATTTTTAACCTGTTACCCTTTCCACCGCTCGATGGTTACCGGATTGTTGAGGATTTAGCCCCCACCCATGTTCGGGCAAAAATGACCCAGTATGAACAGTACGGTGCGTTGATCTTCTTAATTTTAGTTTTTACACCCCTTGATAAATTTACAATTGAGCCTATTTTTGGGGTGGTCATCCCTTGGGTGTGGGATGGGTTAAGTAATTTCTTTAGTATGTTGTTTTTTTAGGAGGCTTGCGTTTTAATGGATGAAAAAAAGAAGAAGCTTGGTTTTAATATTATAAAAAGTGACCCGACGGATGGCCATAAAGGCTATGGAAAAGGTGCTTTGAGCCTTGATAATGTGTCGCCGGTTATCATTGATGTCGATGCAGGTGAAGCTGAGATTGATGTCGGTGCGATGCATGCACGCAGCGTCGTGGAAAAGGGAATTAAATTTTTGAAAACGCAAGAAGAGGTTCCGAACGGGAAACCGTATTGGCTTGTGTGGGTAACGATTGACCGCAAGCAAGAAGGTCCGTACTACGCCGGTGTGACGGCCTGCTTTATGACGGTTGACCGGGAGATTCGGCGCGGCTACAAATCCTTGCCTGAACACGTGAACCGCATGGATAAGTCTTTGAAACGCCATATCATTGTGGACGACATGGATGCGAATTCGAAAAAGGTGTTAGCCGATTTCTTACGCAGTCACAATGAGGTCTTGTGGAACAACTCGACGGATGAGCTAAAACGTGGTTTATTGGCCGAATAAAAAATAAATGCTTGTAGTTTTTTCAAAAGGTATAGTATTATAAGCAGTGTAAAAACGCTTTAAAACTAGGACAAGAAAAGCTCCGGAAAAATTTTCCGGAGCTTTTCTATATTTAGATTTGTTTAACTCCATGGCATGATTTTTTTATACCATGGCACTTTCTTGTTAGAGTCCTTATGATTTGCAGGCGCGGATTCATGATGGTTGAGATGCTCCGTGCAGTATTCGGTTGGCTCCGTTCCAGCGACAAAATAGGTAAAGCGGCGCACTGGACAATCCTTTGTCGCCAGTTTGCCATTTTCTGGATTGGCATACACCCCTTTGACACCTTCTTTCGGCGCTTTAAACGCCTTCACGGGCTTCCCTTTTAAGGCTTCTTCCATAAAATTTGCCCAGATATTCTTGGCGTATGTTTTTTCTGCGACCAGCTCAATCGGTTTTCCCATATCGTAGCCGGCCCAAACGGCGGTAACCAGCTGCGGCGAGTAGCCGATCATCCAGCTATCCGTTTCCGTTGAGCCTGATTTACCTGCATAGGGGCGCGAAATATCCTTAATGACCGTGCTGCCGGTTACCTTGGCATAGCCATTTAACTTCGGATCAAAAATCCCCGTCAACATCTGCGTCATTACAAAGGCCTTTGCTGGGTCCAAGACCTTTTCCGTCTCATTTTCTTTTTCAAAAATGACATTGCCATTGTAGTCTTCCACTCTGGTAATTAAGGTTGGATTCACCTTTTTCCCACCGTTTGCCAATAGACTATAGGCATTCGCCATTTCAATAACCCGTACTCCTGAAGTCCCCAATGCGAGTGAGGGAACACGAGCCATTTTTGATGAAAGGCCAAATTTCCTAGCCGTTTCAATTAAGGTCTCTTCTCCTAAAAATAAATGCGTTTTGACGGCAAAAATATTATCAGAAACAGCGAGCGCTTGGGCGAGGGTGATTTCTCCGTCGGCATACTTATTGTTAAAGTTATGCGGGGTATAATCAGCCTGGCCATCGTCAAAATGGAAGGTCGTAAACTCACTGCGCATCGTCGAGGATGGAGTGAACCCCTGCTCAAGGGCTGCGTAATAAAGCAGCGGCTTGATCGTGGAGCCTGGCTGCCTGATCGCCTGAACAGCGCGGTTAAATGGGCTCTTTTCATAATCCCTGCCGCCGACCATCGCTTTCACATAACCGTTTTTTGGATCCATTGCCACGAGTCCCACTTGAATTTCCGAGAGATTCGCGACATTTTTATGAACCTGATTTTCAGCTGCCTCCTGCTGTTTGCGATTAAGCGTGGTATAGACTTTTAATCCGCCAAGGGCAATCGTGCGGTCATCTAAATGTAATTGATTTTTTAAGGCATTTCTGACAGCATCCTGAAAATAAGGAGCTACCTTCACTTTTTGTGTGTTATGAGCGCCGACAATTGTCAGCGGCTGCATGGCAGCATCTATTGCTTCCTTTTTCTTGATGTAATGATTCGTCACCATGCTTTTCAAAATAATCGTCTGGCGCTTTTTCGCATGTTCCATCGAGGCAAGCGGAGAGTAGATTCCCGGCCCCTTTGGAATTCCAGCGAGCATGCTCGCTTCCGCGAGGTTTAAGTCAGCTGCATCTTTTCCAAAATAATATTGGCTGGCCGCCTGTACACCATAGGCACCGTTGCCATAATAAATCGTATTTAAATAGCCTTCGAGAATTTCCTTTTTTGAATAATTCATCTCAATGCGGATCGTATAAAAAGCCTCGTGCAGCTTCCGTGTCCACGTTTTATCGTGTTCGAGAAATAGATTTCGGGCATATTGCTGGGTAATTGTGCTTGCCCCCTGTACCTTTGCGAAGGCTTGAATATCGGCTAGGACAGCACCCCCAATACGCTTAAAATCGAAGCCATGGTGCTCGTAAAAATTTTTATCCTCAATCGAGATCGTTGCCGCGACAATATCCGGTGAAATATCCTCTAACCGGGCCCAATACCGTTTTTGGCCACTATTACTTTCACCAATCAATGTCCCGTCATCCGCGAAGAAAAGTGTCGATTGCGGCACGGCGAGCGGCGGTGCACCGAGGATTTTTGCATAGGCCAGAATCCCAAGGAAGAGAATTAGCATACAAATCATGCCTATCAAACTGATGATAATAGCTGCCCGCAAATATTTAATCGTCTTCCGAAACCCTTGATCAGTCATGATTTCCACTATATCTCACCACCATATTTCCAGATTTTAAAAAAATAGATAGTAATAGTATTGAAAAAATAGAGTCATTTTAAACATTTAATGTAGGATTTATTTAAATTTTGCTAGACTTTTTGGTGTGATTGTAATTCAATAGTTTGGGTACTATAAAATTGAAGTGATTACTTTGTAATTAACTAGAGGTTTAAATAGAATGAAGTGAAAGGAAGATGAACATGTCAATTTGGTTTACAGAAAAGCAAACCGAAAACTTTGGAATCACCATGAAAGTAAATAAAACCTTACATACAGAACAAACGGAATTTCAAAAGCTCGATATGATTGAAACAGAAGAGTGGGGCAACATGCTGTTATTAGACGACATGGTGATGACTTCTGTCCGCGATGAGTTTGTTTACCATGAAATGGTGGCACACGTTCCTTTATTTACACACCCGAACCCTGAGAACGTTCTTGTTGTCGGCGGCGGTGATGGCGGTGTGATTCGTGAAGTGTTAAAGCACCCAAGCGTGAAGAAAGCAACGCTTGTTGATATTGATGGCAAAGTAATTGAGTACTCAAAGAAATTCCTTCCGGAGATTGCCGGGATGCTTGATGACCCGCGCGTGGATGTCCAAGTCGACGACGGATTCATGCACATTGCCAACAGCGAAAATGAGTATGACGTTATTATGGTTGACTCAACCGAACCAGTCGGACCAGCGGTTAACCTATTTACAAAAGGATTCTATGCAGGAATTTCGAAGGCGTTGAAAGAAGACGGAATCTTTGTGGCTCAGTCTGATAATCCGTGGTTTAAAGCGGATTTAATTCGCAACGTACAGCGCGATGTTCGTGAAATCTTCCCAATTACACGTCTATATGTTGCAAATATCCCAACATACCCAAGCGGCTTATGGGCCTTCACGATCGGATCAAAGAAATACGATCCATTAGAAGTAAGCGAAGACCGCTTCCACGAAATCGAAACAAAATACTACACAAAAGAACTTCACAAAGCAGCATTCGTACTGCCTAAATTTGTTGGCGATTTATTGAAGTAATATCGAGGGGGGCAGTCCCCGTTATAGAGATTATTGGAGACAAAAAGGGGCTAAAAAAGCATCAAAGTGTCGCCAATAAAGTCTCTAATCGACCGAACTCGAAGAAAAAGAAGCCTTCAGGTCACGTAAAGAGGTTCTACGTGACCGAACTCGAAGAAAAAGAAGCCTTCAGGTCACGTAGAGGGG